>JAISPA010000204.1 GCA_031275255.1 Acidaminococcales bacterium
CGCGGATGCTGACCGGTTCGCCGTTCAGTCCGGCGCAGCAAGCGCCTTCGCAGGGGGCGGGGCAGACGCGGGAGGTAAATTCAGGGAAATTGTTCGTCTGGCTGAGCCGCTGGTAAGCCAAAAAGTCCAGTTCCTGGTAGATAAGCTCGTTGCATTCCGGCATCAGGTTGTGCAAAGGGCAGCCGGACAAAGCGTTCGCCATCCACACGCCGCCGTGGCAGAAGGGTATGCTGCAGTCCATGCAACGGGCAGCCTGTTCTTTTAAAGCCTGTTTCTCCGGCAAAGCGCCGGTTTTTATTTCATTCCAGTCGCGCAGGCGTTCCCGTGGTTCCCGCGACGGCAAACTGCGGCGTTTGTATTCTAAAAATCCTGTCGCTTTACCCATTGGCCTGTACCTCCTCAAAGGCTTTGATATTAGCTTCCTGTTCGCTAAGGCCCTGCTGGCGGTATTTGGTTAAAACCCGGCTGATCAGTTTGTAGTCTTTGGGGATGACTTTAACGAATTTGGCGGCGTAAACGTGCCAGTTGTTTAAAATATCCCGCGCTACGGCGCTGCCGGTATATTGCAGGTGTTTGCCGATCATTTTCTGTACCAGCAGGCTGTCGGCGATGTCTTTGAGCGGTTCGAGGAGTACGATTTCTTTGTTGCAATAGCTGGCGAAGATACCGGCCGCATCGAGGACATAGGCGACGCCGCCGCTCATGCCGGCGGCGAAATTGCGTCCCGTCCGCCCTAAAATCACCACCGCGCCGCCGGTCATGTATTCGCAGCCGTGATCGCCGATCCCTTCGACCACGGCGTTGACGCCGCTGTTGCGTATGCAGAAGCGTTCGCCGGCGATACCGGAAACGTAGGCGCAGCCGCTGGTCGCGCCGTAAAAGGCGACGTTGCCGACAATGATGTTTTCGTTGGCTTTAAAGTTCGCGCCGGCGGGCGGATAGATGATAAGTTTGCCGCCGGAAAGCCCTTTGCCGAAGTGATCGTTGGCGTCTCCTTCCAGCCTTAAAGTTGCGCCGCGCGGCAAAAAAGCTCCGAAGCTTTGGCCGGCCGAGCCTTTGAAACGCAGGTCGACGGTATCTTCCGGCAAACCCTTTGCGCCGTAGAGGCGCGTGATCTCGCTTCCCAAAATGGTCCCGACGACGCGGTCGGTATTTTTGATCGGCAAGGCCACGGATATGGGTTTGCCGGTCGCCAGGGCGGTTTTGCAGATCGGCAGCAGTTCGCGCCAGTCCAGGGATTTTTCCAGATGGTGATCTTGCTTTACCGTGCAAATACGTACGGCGCCCGGTTCGGTTTCCGGTTTGTACAGAAGCGGCGAAAGATCGACGTTTTTGTTTTTCCAGTGCCTTTCCTCTTTGGGCAAGAGCACTTCGGTGCGCCCCACCATTTCGTCCATGCTGCGAAAACCGAGGCTGGCCATATATTCGCGCGCTTCCTGCGCGACAAAGCGCATGAAATTGATGACATATTCCGGCTTGCCCTGAAACTTCGCGCGCAGAACCGGATCCTGTGTGGCAACGCCCATCGGGCAGGTATTGAGGTTGCAGACCCGCATCATGATGCAGCCGAGGGCAATCAAAGGGCCGGTGGAAAAGCCGAACTCTTCCGCGCCCAAAAGAGCGGCGATCACCACATCGCGGCCGGTGAGCAGTTTGCCGTCTGTTTCGAGGATCACGCGGTTGCGCAGGTTGTTCAGCATCAGCGTTTGGTGCGTTTCCGACAACCCCAGTTCCCACGGCAGCCCGGCGTGGTTTATGCTGGTGCGCGGCGAGGCGCCCGTGCCGCCGTCGTAACCGGAAATGAGCACAACGTCCGCCCCCGCTTTGACTACCCCGGCGGCGATAGTGCCGACGCCGATTTCCGATACCAGTTTTACGCTTATCCGAGCGCGCGGATTGGAATTTTTTAAATCATGGATAAGTTCCGCCAAATCTTCGATGGAATAAATATCATGGTGGGGCGGCGGCGAAATAAGCCCTATCCCCGCCGTTGTGCCGCGGCATTCCGCGATCCAGGGGTAGACCTTGCCGCCGGGCAGCTGCCCGCCCTCTCCCGGTTTGGCCCCTTGGGCGATTTTGATTTGCAGTTCGTCGGCGTTGACCAGATAGTTGCTGGTTACGCCAAAGCGGCCGGAAGCCACCTGCTTTATGGCGCTGCGTTTATTCATGTCGGCGGCGGCTATTTTAAAACGGCTGGGATTTTCGCCGCCTTCGCCGGTGTTTGACTTGCCGCCGATGCGGTTCATGGCTACGGCCAGACATTCGTGCGCCTCCTGGCTCAGCGAGCCGTAACTCATGCCGCCGGTTTTGAACCGCCTGCAAATGCTGTCGGCGGACTCCACTTCGTCAATATCCACCGGCAGGCGCTGCGGCGAAAAGGTCAGCAGGCTGCGCAGGGTCTGGCTGGCGAATTCCGGCCCGGCCAGCAAACCGGAAAATTCTTTAAACAGGCGGTAATCATTGTTGTAACAAGCCTGCTGCAAGGTAAAAATCGTCCGCGGGTTGAAAATATGCTGTTCGTCGCCATGCCGCCACTGAAAGGCGGAGCCGGACGGCAGCGAGGGCGCGGCGCCGTTGAAGGCGGGGCGGTGCCGCATGGCCACTTCCCGCGCTATTTCATCAAGGCCGATGCCCTCGAGGCGCGACGGCGTACCGGTAAAGTATTCGTCTATGATCTTGCTGCCAAGGCCGATGGCCTCAAAAATCTGCGCGCCGCGGTAAGACTGCACGGTGGAAATACCCATCTTGGACAGCACCTTGGCTATGCCGTGCGTACAGGCGTATATATAGTTTTGCGTCGCTTTTTCAAAATCAATCCCTTTGAGCAGGCCGTTTTCACACATATTCTCAATGCTTTCAAAGGCCAGGTAAGGATTTATGCCGCTGACGCCGTATCCCAGCAGCAAAGCCAGGTGATGCACTTCGCGCGGTTCGGCGGACTCGATGATGATGGACGCCTTTAGCCGCGTCCCGTTGCGGATCAGGTGATGGTGCAGGCAGGCGCCGGCCAACAGCGCCGGGATGGCCGCTTCTTCTTTGCTGACGCCGCGGTCGCTCAAAATCAGGATGCATTTGTCCTGGGCGATCAAGGTGTCCGCCGCCTCGCACAAAGCAATCAAGGCTTTGCGCAGCCCGTCGCCGCCGCTGTCCACCGGGTAGAGCATGGGGATGGTTTCCGCTTCAAATTTCGGCTGTTTGATGTTTTTCAGTTTCGCCAGTTCTATATTGCTCAAAACGGGCGAGGCGGCGAAAATCTGGCGGCAGCTGTCCGGCTGCGGATCGATGAGGTTCTTCTCCGGCCCGATGCCGCTGGAAGTGTCGGTAAACACCTCCTCCCGGATGGCGTCGATCGGCGGGTTGGTTACTTGCGCGAACAGTTGCTTGAAATAATTATAAAGCAACTGCGGCCGCTCCGAAAGGACGGCCAGCGGCGCGTCGTTGCCCATGGCGCCCACCGGGTCAAGGGCTTTGGCAGCCATCGGTTTTAAAAACTTGGTCAAATCCTCCATGGTGTAGCCGAAAGCCAACTGCCGCCGCAAAAGCGTCTGCGGATCGGGTTTCGGCAACTCGGCGTTCAATTCAATGTCCTGGAGTTTGATGAGATTGTCGTCCAGCCACTGCTGATAAGGCTGTTCGGTAGCTATTTGCCGTTTGATTTCGTCGTTGCCGACCACCCGGCCGGCGACGGTGTCGACGAGGAGCATCCGTCCCGGGCGCAAGCGGTCTTTCTTTATGACCGAGCAGGGATCGATATCGATCACGCCGACTTCGGAGGCTAAAATGATCGTGTCGTCATTGGTGATATAATACCGCGAAGGGCGCAGCCCGTTGCGGTCGAGCGCGGCGCAGATGACCCGCCCGTCGGTGAACGCCATGGCGGCCGGACCGTCCCAGGCTTCGATGAGCGAATCGTGGTATTCAAAAAACGCTTTCAAATCAGGGTCTATATGCGGATTTTTGCTCCACGGCTCCGGGATCATCATCATCACGGCGTGCGGTATGCTGCGGCCGGACATGACCAAAAATTCCAGGCAGTTGTCAAACATGGCCGAATCGGAACCCGTCTCGTCGATGATCGGCATGATTTCCTCTATTTTATCGCCCCAGAGGCTGTTGCCGCACATGGTCTGGCGGGCGCGCATCCAGTTGATGTTGCCGCGCAAAGTGTTGATCTCGCCGTTGTGCATAAGGTAGCGGTAAGGATGGGCGCGTTCCCAGCTGGGGAAAGTATTGGTGCTGAAACGCGAGTGTACCAGCGCCAGGGCGGTTTCTATGGCGCTGTCCTGCAGGTCGGTATAAAAATGCCCCAACTGCTGCGCGGTCAACATGCCCTTATAGACGATGGTGCGCGCGGACAGGCTGGTAAGGTAAAAATATTTGCCGCCCCGCAGATTGCCGTAACGTATATGCTTTTCCGCCTGGCGGCGGATAGAGTAGAGCTGGCGCTCCAAAGCGTTGTCGTCAATGTTCAGGCGATCTAAAACCTCCCGGCCGGCGCCGATGAAAACCTGCGCGATAAAAGGCTGGGACTGGCGTGATTTTTCACCCAGAACCGCGGTGTTCACCGGCACGGTGCGCCAGCCTAAGACCTTCTGGTTGTTGGCGATTACAATCCGCTCAAAATGGCGCTGGGTGTTTTCCCTCTCCACCGCGTCCGGCGGCAGAAAGAGAAAGCCCACGGCATATTCGCCCGCCGCCGGCAGTTCCAGATCAAGCTTGATACATTCCTTGACAAAAAATTCATGCGGTATCTGGAGCAAAATGCCCGCGCCGTCGCCGGAGGTAAGGTCGGCGCCCTGTCCGCCGCGGTGATCCATGTTGTGCAGCACTTCCAATGACTGCCGGAGAATTTTATTTGATCTTTTCCCTTTGATGTTCGCGACAACGCCTACCCCGCAGGCGTCATGCTCGAACCGGGGGTCGTAAAGCCCCTGTTTTTTCTGTAATTTCATAGCCTTCCCCCAAATCTCCTTCTTGCAGATAACCAATACCGGCATGAAAGCAAACAATCAAGTATTTAAATTATAAATTCAACGTTAAATAATTGCAAATTGTATACATTATTTTTATTTTGCCGCGTAGCGGCAAAGGTTTTTGCGCCGGGCGAGGCAATCAAGGCAGTTAATGCCGCCCCCCGGCCAAAGCCATGGCATTTTTCGCCGCGCTGGGCGGCAAAGCGGCTCGAAAATCTTATCCATGTTTTAAACAAAGAACAGCAGCACCTGTCTTTTTTTACAAAATACTTGCAAAAAGTCAAAAAGTCAAATATAATATTGTTAAACAGAAAAATTTGCCGGTTTTCAGCAAGAGGTGGATTATGGGAAACAGCCTGGCGGATTTTATTGAAAAATGTATTTTGGGTAAATTTGTCGAAGCCCAGGAAAAACACATATTGATGCGGCGCAACGATTTGGCGGTCGAATTGTCCTGCGCGCCCTCGCAGATAAGTTATGTTTTGAATACGCGGTTCACGCCGGAACGCGGGTTCGAAGTCAAATCGCGGCGGGGCGCCGGCGGCTTTGTGCGCATTATCCGGGTAACGTCAAAATTCGGCGGGGAAGAAAATAAGGGCGCGGACGCGGCGCAAGTATTGGACCGGCTGCTGAACATGAAGGTCATAAGCGGCCGTGAATACGCGCTGCTCAGACACTTTATGGAAGTCGGCGCCTCCGGCCTTGACAACAGCGCTCAGCTGGCTTTGCTGAATGAGGCTTTAAAGCGTATGGGGGCCGATTGCCCGGACGCCGGCATTTCATGGGGGTGTTTATAATGCTTTGTGAAAAATGTAAAAATAAACCGGCGACGGTTTATATAACAAAACTGATAAACGGCCAAAAGACCGAACACATGCTGTGCATCGACTGCGCCAGGAAAGAGCATGCCTTGCCGGAAGGGCTGGAGACGGGTCCGGTATCGGTGGACAGTCTTTTGAAAGGATTTTTTGGCGCGTCCCAGGTTTCCGTACCCGGACCGCAGGCGGAGAGCGCTGTTTGTCCTGTTTGCGGCATGACCATGCCCAAATTGGCCGAATGCGGCCGCTTCGGCTGCAACGAGTGTTATAAAGTGTTTGACGACGCGGCGCTGCGCACTATAAAGCATATCCACGGCCGTAAACGGCATATCGGCAAAATACCGGCGCGTGTCGGCGGCGCTTTCAGTATGAGAAGAAAAATAGTCGACTTGCGTACCAAACTGGAAACGCACGTGTCGCGTGAAGAATATGAAGAAGCCGCCAAACTGCGCGACGAGATAAAGCGCTTGGAAAAAGACCTGGCAAGCGTGCCGGAGGTGAAAGATGACTTTAAATAACATTTTACAGCAGCGCCCCTCCTGGCTGGCGGAGGGCAAAGAAGCGGACGTGGTGCTGTCCTGCCGTGTGCGCCTGGCGAGAAATATAGCGGGGGCGCCTTTCCCGGCGCAAGCCGGCGACAATGCGCTGGCGGCGGTCATGCGCGTCGCCGGCGAGGCGGTGGACGAGCTGTCCCGGCGGCTTGGACGGACATTCACCTGGATTGAACTTGATAAAATGACGGAAATCGACCGGGCCGTGCTCGTCGAAAAACATCTGATCAGCCCGCTGCAAGCCGGCAATCCCCGGCTGCGCGCGGCTATTGTCAGTGACGACGGCGCGGTCAGCGTGATGGTCAACGAGGAAGATCATTTCCGTATTCAGGTGATGATGCCGGGCCTTGGCCTGGAAAATGTACTGGAGATTGCCGACAAGGTAGATGATGTGCTGGAAGAGGGCATGAATTTTGCCTTTGATGAAAAATTCGGCTACCTGACCGCCTGCCCGACCAACATAGGCACCGCCCTCAGGGCTACCGCCATGCTCCACATGCCGGGACTGGTGCTGGTAAGGCAGGTCGACAACATGGCCCTGGCCGCCGCCCGCGTCGGCCTGATCGTGCGCGGCATGTACGGCGAAGGCAGCGAAGTACTCGGTGATATTTTCCAGGTTTCCAACCAGCTGGCTATGGGTTACAGCGAGTCGGAACTGGTGGAAAGCATGACCAATATGGTAGAGCAGATCGCTTCCCGGGAACGGCTGGCCAGAGAGCAGCTCATGGAAAAACAGCGGGCCGGTTTGGAAGATATGGTCTGGCGCTCGTACGGTACCCTTTCCTGCGCGCGCCTTTTGGAAAACGCCGAAGCCATGAGCCTTTACAGCAAGGCGCTTTTAGGGATTGACCTTAATATTTTGAAAATACCCAAGGAAATTATCTATCAATTGATGGTGGACACCAGAGAGGGCCATATATTACGGGCGGCCGGAGCGGGTACAGAGCCTTGCAGCAAAGAATGGCTCCGGGCAAAGATAGTAAGAGACCGGCTGGCGGAGGTTAAATTGACATGATGGACAGATTTACGGCCCGCGCCCGCCGCGTGTTGGCGCTGGCCAGGCAGGAATCGGCCAATTTCAAGCATGACTATATCGGTACGGAGCATCTTTTGCTGGCCTTGTTTTTTGACGGCGCCAGCTTGTCGGCGCAGTTCCTGCGCGGGCTGGGGGTAAGCGAAAACGACTTGCGCCGCCGCGTGGCGCAGCTGTTTCCCGCGCAGTCCGTAACCATGGGCGAGGCGGCTTACGACCCGAGAGCCAAACACGCGATCGAAACGGCGGTTGCGGAAGCGTCCGGTATGAACAGGGATTACGTGGGCACAGAACATATACTTTTGGGGCTTTTGGCGGACGGGGAAAGCCACGCCGCGCAAGTCCTGCTAAGCTTGGGCGTAGACATTGAGGCGGCGCGCCGGAGCATATATGACGCGCTCGGCGTATCAGCGCGGGACGAGCAGCCGCCGCGGGCGAGAGGTGAACGTGCGGACGGCGCAAAGACTTTTGACCTGGAGAAATTAAAAGATTTCGGCCGCAATCTTAACGAATTGGCCAAAGCCGGGAAAATCGACCCGGTGATCGGCCGGCAAAAGGAAATAGAAAGGATAATCCAGATACTTTGCCGCCGGACAAAGAACAACCCGGTATTGATCGGTGAGCCGGGCGTCGGAAAGACGGCGATCGCCGAAGGGCTGGCGCAGCGCATCATCGAAAACCAGGTGCCGGAACTGCTGCGCAGCAAACAGGTTTTCTCGCTGGAAATGGGCGCTTTGGTCGCTGGTACGAAATATCGCGGCGAATTTGAGGAGCGGCTGAAAACCCTTATCGAAACGATCCAGCAAAACAAAAACATCATTCTTTTTATCGACGAGATGCACACCCTGATCGGCGCGGGCGCGGCCGAAGGGGCCGTGGACGCGGCGAATATTTTAAAGCCCGCCCTCTCGCGCGGCGAAATACAGGCGATCGGCGCGACCACGCCTGACGAATATAAAAAGCATGTGGAAAAAGACGCCGCCCTGGAACGCCGTTTCCAGCCCGTGTCGGTGAGCGTGCCCAACCTGGAGGATTCGCTGGCTATCCTGAAAGGGCTGCGCGACCGCTATGAGTCCTTCCACAAGGCGCGCATTACCGACGAGGCGCTCGTCGCGGCGGTCAGGCTTTCTGACCGCTATATAAACGACCGCAACCTGCCCGACAAGGCGATCGACCTTATGGACGAGGCGTGTTCGCGGGTGCGGCTAAGGGCCTTTTCCCTGCCGGACGCCCTTAAAGAGCTTGAAGAGACAATCGCGCAGCTCAAGGCCGACAAAGAGGCGGCGATCGCCGGGCAGGATTTTGAGCGCGCCGCCAACCTGCGGGACGAGGAAAAAGAATTAACCGCCAAATTGCATAAACAGCAAATAGAATGGAAAAACGGGCAAGCCAGCAACGTGGTCGTTGTCGATAACGACATTGCCGAAGTGGTGTCTTCCTGGACGGGCATACCGGCCA
>JAISPA010000206.1 GCA_031275255.1 Acidaminococcales bacterium
TGTTGTGTTCGTCAATTTGCGCGCAAAAGAAAAAGGGCTTCTGTTTTTTGTGGATATTGACCCGGCATTGCCGTCCGTGTTAAAGGGCGATGAAATAAGGCTCAAGCAGATAGTGTTAAATATTTTGTCCAACGCGGTTAAATATACCAAAGCAGGCTGGTGCCGGCTTTCCGTAAAGGGCGAGCGCTTCGGCGATAAGATTAATATGTCCTTTCAGGTCGCAGATACAGGCATCGGCATAAAAGAGGACGATTTGCCGGACATCTTTAACGCTTTCTTCCGTTCTGACCTTCATACAACTCGCGGCATCATGGGTACCGGTCTCGGGCTGGCCATAGCCAAACGGCTGCTTTTGGCTATGGCCGGCGATATTTCTGTCAAAAGCGTATATGGCAAAGGAACTGTTTTTACCATCCAACTGACACAGGAGATATCTGATCCCGCGCCGCTGGCAGATACAAGTGCGAACGCCGGAAAATACGCGCTGGTTCTGGATGACGGGTTGCGGGGTGAGCAGCTTAACGGCATAATCAAGCTGTTGGGCGTAAAGACCGCTTATTGTTCTGATCTTGAAGACATCAGTGTGTTCAGTTCCGAGCGTTTTACGCATTGTGTTTATTCCGAACAGTTCGTCGGCGGGCTGCTGGCAAAAATAAAAAGCATGTTTGCCGGCTGTGAGTTTATCACCGTAAAGGATACGCGCATTTCCTTGCGCGACGCGGAAGACAGCGGCCAGGCGGCAATATATGAGCCGCTGATGCTCACTAAAACAAACGCGCTTTTCAATAAGAATCTGTGCGACGCCGCGCAGACAGACGTATCATCCGGTGGCAATCTTAAATTTACCGGCGCTAAAGCGCTGCTCGTTGATGACAACGATATAAATCTGATGGTGGGCGGCGAAATGCTGCGCTCTTACGGGCTGAGCGTAGTTGAAGCCGAAAGTGGGCAAAAGGCGATTGATTTTTGCCGGGAAATGAAATTCGACATAATTTTTATGGATCATATGATGCCGGCAATGGACGGCATAGAGGCTATATCCCAGATACGGGCCACGGAAAACGGACTTAACGGGAACACTCCTGCGGTTATGTTTACAGCCAACGTCGTAAGCGGCGTGGCCGATGAGTACAAGGCGCGCGGATTGCAGGATTTTGTCGGCAAACCTGTTGCGATGAAGGAATTGTACAGAGTACTGGTCAATTGGCTGCCGCAGGAGAAACAGCGCGGCGAGGACGAAAGCAAGGCGGATGCTGCCCCTTTGCAGGCGGTTTTTGATTTGCTTGAGGTCCTGGATGACTTTGGAGTGCGCGCTACCGACGCGGTGCGGGAGTCAGGCGGTAATTTGTCTGAATACATAGCGCGGTTGGAGACGATTGTGAGTATTTTGGCCGATGTGCCCAAACAGCTCAAAACATTAGCCGCCGCCGGTGAGCGGGAAAATTTCGCCGAACAAATAGAACAGGTGCAAAAGCTACTCTATGAGATCGGCGCGCGCGATCTGTCCGGGCGGGCGAAAAGTTTGGCCGCCGCCGCTCGGGGCGGTAATAACGCTTATATTAATATGGATTTTAATAATTTCCTGGATAATATGCATTTGCTGGAAAAAAAGCTGGAAGTCTTAGCGCCGCTGGCTAAGGGCAAAAGCACGGAAACATCCTTGCTCAATAATTCTTCGTATATCAGGTTGTGCGTCGCCAAAGTGCAAAAAGCCTTGCAGACCAAAAAAACCTATGAAGCGCTGGCCAACGTGGAAATACTCTTAGGTGTTTCGCTTAACAAACAGTTGGACGCGCGTTTTATGCAGATAATGAAAAGTATAGAATCGCATGACTACGACGGCGGGATAAAATTGTGTGAAAATCTGCTGCAAAATTATTGAATAGAAAAATCGCCGTCAGGCGTCGCGTTTTGTTTTATCGGTGTTACCCGCAAGGTAATCTAAACTTACGGCAAAGGCTTCTGAAAGCAGGATTGCCTTGGAGAACAGTAAATCAGCGGCGCCCGCTTCCATCTCCTGGTAGTGTTGTTCACTGCAATCTAAAAGATACGCCATGTCCTGAAATGTAAGTTTTCCTTCTTCCCGCAGGCCTTTCAGCCGTTCGTGGAAAACAGCCATAAGGATTCCTCCCGAAAGTGTACTAGGGCGTGTTTACATTATCTGAATGTCAGGTTGTGAGTGGATTCTTCGTAAAATGCGGTTAGCAAGCAAAGGCATAATCGGGTTGTGATGAGACTTTTTAGTTAACGAGTCTTCATGCCGCAGCAGATTCGGTCCCCGCTGCATGTTATTCGGATTTATGCCGGACTTGTGAATGCCAGGAATGGCCTTTCTTTGGCGAACATAGTTCGCCCGTTCGAGGAGGACTGGCAAGTATTCTGCACCGCCTTTTGCTGACGCCGCCTATAGCGGGAATCTGTCTAAAGATGAGCGTCAAACAGTAGTGTGAACACGTCCTGACTTCATTTTATCGTAATTTTGCACTTTTTTGCTGCAATTGTCAGTTTTTTAACAATATTTGCGTTGATTTTACATTGCGGCGCACCGCGTACTTTTGCCGAGGCAAAATCGCGTACATAGAACAAAATAAACAGGTGTTTTTACAGACAGCTTATGTTTATAAAAAAAGGAGTGTTGTTCTGTTATGAAAAAATTTTTGCGTATTTTCTCCTTTGCGGCCATTTTTGCCTTGTTGTTTCATGCGGCAGTTTTCGCGGCCAGCGTTGACTGGAACGATGGAAGCATCACCGCCGAAGGGATCGGCGTTTTTCCCGCGCTCGACAATCCCGGCCAGGCGAGGGCAATGGCCCGCCGGGCGGCGATCGTGGACGCTTACCGCAATCTGGGCGAATATGTTGAGAGTGTGCGCGTTACCTCGGAAACTACTGTTAGAAATTCCATGGTGGAAAACGATATTGTCAAAACAAAGATGTCCGCGATCATAAAAGAAGCGGTGATCGTTGCGGAAGAACCCGACGGTCGCGGCAATTACCTGGTTGTGCTAAAAATGCCCATTTATGGCAAGGGCAGCCTGGCCAGCGCGGTGCTGCAGCAGCCGGCAACCGTTAAGCCGTTTCCGCCGCCGACGGTAAGCGAGCCCTCCCCGCCGCCCGCTATTGGCAAACCGGCGAAAGGCAGCTACGGCAGAGGCTATACCGGTCTGGTTATTGATTGCCGGGGGCTTGACTTGTCGCCGGTCATGTCGCCGGTCATTTATGATGAAAACAGGCGGCCGATATACGGCTACGACAATCTTGATTACCAAAAAGTGATCGACATTGGCATGGCGGACTACGAAAAAGGCGACGGGAATTTCCGAAGGTCCGGCGACAACCCGCTGATCGTAAAAGCCATCGCGCTTGACGGTCACGGCGGCAACCCGGTCATTTCGGAAGCCGACGCCAATTATATATTGGCGGAGAACACAAAAACCCATTTTCTGGACAATTTGGCCGTTGTGTTTATTTCGTAAACAGAGAGACGGTGAATTACATTGAAAAAGCGCCTTGGAAACATTCTGTGCAGCGCCGCGCTGATTGCGATGGCGGCTGTTTGCGCCCTGATTGTCCGCCCCTGCCCGCTGGCGGCGGAGAAAAAGCGCATTGCCGTCCTTCCGTTTAAAAATGAGTCGCAGATGCATGATTCTTTTTTCGGCAATGGATTGGACGATCATCTGAACGCAGGGCTGTTTCAAACCAAAACTTATGAAATCATAGACCGCAGCAGCTTGGACGCCGTGCTTAAAGAGCAGCGCCTTGGCGCCACGGGAATCATCGATCCGCAGACCGCGGTAAAAATCGGGAAAATACTGGGAGTTGACTATTTAGTTATTGGCAACATCATATATGCCGGAATTGACGATTCCCTTTTTTTAAATACCGGCGCGAAAGTTTCCATTGCGGTACGCATGATTGACGTTGCCACTGGCGAGATAATATTTGCGGAAAAAGCGGATGGAAGAAAAAACGCGAGCAAACTTTTGGAAAAATATTCCAACAGGTACAACCTGAATCTGCCGGCCGCCAAATTTATTTTTGCGGAGGCCGCCCAGCGGGCAGTCGGGAAAATAGTGGACGCGCTTTATGACGTCAACCCGCTGGAGGGTTACGTAGTGGCAATTGACGGGCGCGAAGCGATAATCGACCTTGGCCGCGAACATGGGATAGCCAAAGGGCAGACTTTCATTGTCTATCGCGCGGGCGAAGTTATCCGCCACCCGGTGACCGGCGCGGTGGTCGGCGTAAAAAGGATGGAACTGGCCAGCATTAAAATCACGGAAGTTGACGCCGCCACCTCCATCGGCAGCCTTTCCGGCGAGGACAAAGACTTGGTGCGCCCAGGCGACAAGATAAGAAAAAAGGTGTCCTGAACAAGGAGCGCAAATGAACATGGCAAAAAAAATACCGGTTTTCTTGATGCTTTTGTTTTTGTCCCTGGCGCTGCCGGCTTTGCCGGCGGAGGCCAGGGAAGTAACCGCGCGGGGAAGCGGCGACACGCGCGAAGCCGCCGTCAGCGATGCCCTGCGCAACGCGATCGAGCAGACCGTCGGCACATTTGTTTCCTCGGAAACCTTGGTGCGGGAGCAACTGCTGGTCAGCGATCAAATTTATGCTCATTCCAAAGGTTTTGTCAACGGGTTTTCCGTAATCTCAGAACAGGTGGCTATGGACGGCCGCTACGTTGTTTCCGTTAAAGCGAACATTGATACCGCCCCTGACTCCGCGCTGATGCGGGAGTTGGAAAAACTTAACCTGATCCGGCATTTGCTGCGCGATCCCCGTATTGCCGTTACCATAGCGGAATATCATGCCGGCGCCCGCATCCCGGATGCGGCGGGGGAAACCGAAGTGATTGGCGCTTTGATTGAAGCGGGCTTTACCCGCATTGTGGACATCAGTCGTGTTGAGGCGGTAAAAAGCGGCAAGGCAACCAGGGCGTTACTCGACGGCGATCGTGCCGCCGCGAGCGCGCTCGCGGCGGGATACGGCGTTGATTATTTGATCGTCGGCGAGGCGTTCCGCGAATATGTGGGCAATATCGCCGGCAGCGGCATTTTCTCCTGCCGCGCCCGCATAGAAGCCAAATTGCTCAAAGCCGACACCGGCGAAATTATCGCCGCCAAAGGATTCCTCGCCGGCGGCGCGGATATCAGCCGGAACGCGGCCGCAAAAGCAGCCCTGCAAAACGCGGGCAAGCTACTCGGAGAGTATATGGTCGACAAACTGCTGCCCTACGCCGGAACCCTGGATAAAGGGCTGCAAATAACCATCACGAACGCCTATAACTTTTCCCGCCTCTCCATGCTGGAATCCGAACTTAGAAAGACAAGCGGCGTTAAGGAAATTTATATCAGGGAATACAATAACGGCGTGGCGGTTATTGATATAAATTACAGCGGCAGCCCGCAAAGCCTTGCCCGGATATTGGAGAGTTCTTCCGCGTTATCTTTGACAATTACGGCGATTGCCGGCAATTCAATCGGCGCGTCGGTGGATTGATTAAGACGGCGATGTTTTTACCATGGAACAGTAAAAGCAAAACATTCGCGCTTTTTTCGTCCGTCAAGCCGAGCACGGGACTTGAGGCTTGAGGTTATCTTAATCTATACATCGGGGAAGTCTTTTGTTTAAATAGGCGCATGTTATAATTACGTTAATTTTTAATATATTTTAACATTAACGGCATCATAATCCGATGCGGGCAAAATGCTCTGCTCGCAGACAGGCAACAGAATATAGAAAGTGTTTCTTGCGGAAAGTCCAAACACCGCCCGCAGAGCCGGCTATCTCCTTTGGAGGGAAATCCGGCGCACAAACAGGCAAAACAAAAAAGCGCAAAAACACCTGCGCTTGCTGGAAAGATAAAAACGCAACAGGTAACATTTTCTATATTCTGTTACCCGCCCGACTTGAGTCGATACTGTCCACTCAGGAAACATCGCGCAAAATTCAAGCCAACAAACGCAGTTTAGAAGGAGAAATGATCACATGAGAAAACTTGCCAAAACGCCGCGCAAAAGGAAAACCCTCGCGCTGGCAGTGGGCGCGGCTTTCCTTTTGCTGGGCGGTGCGCCGGTCCGGGCGGCGGCAGCGGAAAAGTCGGAGTACACTTATGATGACAATGCCTCACACACAACCGGGACTACCTACGACGATCCCGGCGATAGCGGCGCGGGTAGCGAAGCTACGGCTGCAAATCCCGGCAAGTATGTAGGATTGGGTACGACTGGCAGCGAATGGTTCACCTCTTTTGTCGGCGGCAGTGGCGTTAAGGGTGTCTGGCAGCCGGCCGCAGCTGACGGCAACCGGCTGATTGTCGACTACCCCGGCAGCGGCGACGCGCCGGCATTTGTCTTTGGCGGCGTGGCGGAGGCTTTGTCAAACGAAACCGTTACCGGCAACGAAGTTCACTACAGCGGCGGCGGCGTCAGCGCGGGCGCCCTCATCGGCGGCGTCAGCTGCTACGGCACGGCCGGCGGCAACAAAGTATTCTACTACGGCGGCGGGCTGGACGGATTAACTTATAGCGGCGTTAAATACGCCGTCATCGGCGGGGCAGCCGTAGGCAGCTCCGCCCAGGCCGCCCAAGCCGGTCAAAACGAAGTCCACCTTACGGGGAGCGGCAATATCGGGGGCGGCGTCGTCGGCGGCCTGATTCTCGACAACGGTTCCGCCAGCGAGGCTTTTGAAAACTCCGTCGTGATTACGGATTATAGCGGCGCCACCATGGGCGTCTACGGCGGCAAAGTCGAGGGGGGCGCCGGCACGGCGCGGGGCAACAAAATACTGATTGACGGCGGCGCGGTCAACAGCGGAGATATCTACGGCGGCTGGGTCGATAGCTCCGGCACGGCCGGCGGCAACGAAGTAACCATACGGGCGGGGGGCGTCGTCACCGGCTTTATCTACGGCGGCTACGCCAAAAGCGGCAGCAGTATTGTGAGCGGCAACCATGTAACCTTGCAAGACAGCGCCGCGGCGCACTCTACTGTCTACGGCGGCTATGTCTACGGCGGCGAAGCCAGCGGCAACCATGTAACCTTGCAGGACAGCGCCACAGTGGGGTACTTTACTGTCTACGGCGGCTACGCTTTCGACGGCAACAGTGCTGTGTGCGGCAACTATGTAATTTTGCGGGACAACGCGGCGGCCAACGGATCGATCTACGGCGGCTACGCCGCAAGAGGCGGCGAGGCCAGCGGCAATCATGTAATCTTGAAAGACAGCGCGGTCGCCGGATTTGTCTACGGCGGCCAAGTCAACTTCAACGGTTTGGCGAACAACAATTATGTAACTTTGCTGGACAGCGCGCGCGCTTTTTACGTATACGGCGGCTACGCCGACAACACCTACGGCAGCGACGCGGTTGGCAACGAGGTATGGATCGGGGGCGGCGCGGATGCCGCCGGAGCGGTCTACGGCGGCTATGCCTACAGCGGCGACGCAGTTGGCAACAAGGTATGGATCGGGGGCGGCGTGGTGGAGCTATCTGTCTACGGCGGCCTGGCAAGCAGCAGCATGTCAGG
>JAISPA010000221.1 GCA_031275255.1 Acidaminococcales bacterium
GAGATTATTGATGTCTGGCGCAACAACGGCGAGTCGTATATCAACTGTGGCGAGGGGCGCTTCGTTACGGATAAAGGCTACATTGCCGCCATGCGTCAGGCGATAGCGGGAATTTTGAAAAAAAGCGGCAAACAGGCATCTGATTTTAGAAAAATCGTCCTGTCAACGCCGGGAATGAAAGAAAATGAGAGCATTGCCAAAAAATTTGCTTTCACTCCGCAGCAGACAGGGGACAACTTCATGCTGGATGTAGGCAACTGCGGCGCGGCCCAGCCCTTGCTCATGCTGGCCGATGCCATAGAAAACGCCGAACCAAACGATCTTGTTCTCATGGCGGCTTACGGCAACGGTGCGAGCGCCTTTATCTTCCGGATTGCCGACGAGGTAAAAACCCTCGGCAAAAAGCACACCGTCAGGACTGCGGTGAACACTAAGCGCCTCTTGGAATCATACACCAAATACTTGTCTTTTCGCGGCCATTTGGAAGCGGCGGCTGGCGAGCCTTTTCGCACTTTTCCTTCCAATGCGGCCTATTGGCGCGAGAAAGATGCTATACTCGGCCTTTACGGCAGCAAATGCCAAAAATGCGGCACAGGCATCTTTCCTGTCAACAGGATTTGCCCCAAGTGCGGCGCCAAAGACGAGTACGAGCGTATACGGTTGTCAGGCAGGACCGCCAAAGTCTTTACCTACTCCATAGATTCCCTGGCCGGTTCCAGCGAAGACCCGCTGGTGGTGCAGACCGTGGCCGACGATATGGAAGGGTTCCGATACTATCTGATCATGACGGACTTTGATCGTAAAAATATAAGTATAGGAATGGAAGTGGAATTTACTTTCCGCAAGATGTATGTGGGCGGCAACTACATAAATTATTATTGGAAATGCCGTCCGACGCAAAGGGGGCAAGCATGATGGGCATTAAGGACCAGGCAGCTATAATAGGCATGGGTTGCTCCCGTTTTGGCGAACGTTGGGACGCGGGCGTGGCCGATCTGGCTATTGAATCTGTTTACGAGGCGTACCAAGATGCAGGGATAGGGCAAAAAGACGTGCAAGCCGTTTTCTTAGGCCAGATGTACGCTCCTGTGGGCGGAATAGGCGGCCAGCAAGTAGCCGATGCCCTGAAATTCAACAATATTCCGGTTATCAGAAATGAAAACTGGTGCTGCGCCGGCCATGTGGCGATTATCTCCGCCTGCATGGCCGTAGTCAGCGGGGCTTACGATGTGGTGATGGCTCTGGGCGTAGAGAAACTGAAAGACACCGGCTACCCCGGGTTGGGCGCCGGGCGCGGCATGAACCCGGTGATGGAAGCCAGAAGGACAGCCCCCGGTTCTTTCGCTTTGATAGGCACTCGTTACTTTGAAGAATATGGCTTGACATTGGAAGAAGGTAAACAGACCATTGCCAAAATAGCGGTGAAAAACCACAGCAACGGCCTGTTGTCGCCCAAGGCGCACTTTCATAGGGCTATCACGGTGGAGGATGTTATGAAAGCGCCAATTATCGCCTCGCCGCTTGGCCTTTTGGATTGCTGCGGCAACAGCGACGGCTCCGCCTGCGCAATTATTGCCAGGGCAGATTTAGCGAGGAAATTCCGGGACGATCCCGTATACATCAAAGGGTTCGGCATGTCCATGGACGCCGTGATCCCGCACAGGATGCCTGGCTTCGGCTGGACCAGTTTCAATGCGCTGAAAACATCTTCGGCCAAAGCCTATGAGATGGCCGGCATAACAAACCCGCGCGAGGAGATTGACGTGGCGGAAGTGCATGACTGCTTTACCGTCACGGAGATGGCTATCTATGAAGATTTCTGTTTCAGCAAACGCGGCAACGCCAAAGAGGACATTGACGCAGGTTTCTTTGAAAGAACGGGCGGGTTGCCGGTCAACGTGGACGGCGGGCTTAAATGCTTCGGCCATCCTGTGGGCGCCAGCGGCATCCGCATGACTTATGAGATATACAAACAACTCCAGTACAAGGTGGACAACCCGGAAAGGCAAATCAAAAACGTATACCGCGGCCTGTCGCATACTTTCGGCGGCCCGCCCCAGTTGAGCTGCGTGCTGATAGCCGGCAGCGAAAAAGGTTAACCCAGTATTAAACGCTCCCGGAAACATAATTAATATTGTGTCCCGGTTAAAACATGAATAAGGTTTGCGAGCTGATTTGCCATCCTTGGCGCATTCTACATTTGGCCATCCTTGGCCTTTCAAAGGTCCAGCGAGGATTTCAAGCGAAGCAGTATGGCAAATCAGCCGCAAAGATGGCATGATTTTAGCCGGTGAATAGTAAATAGTATAAGGAGGAACAATCTATGGCAATCAAAACAGTCGGCGTTTGCGGCGCCGGGCTGATGGGCAGGGGCATTGCCCAAGTCGCGGCCGCGGCCGGCTACGGAGTAGTTCTCTACGATCCTTTTGAAAGCGCCCTTGCTTCGGCCCTGAAAATCATTGAAAAAAATCTGGCAGGCGGCGTGGAGCGCGGCAAGATAACGCCTGCAGCAAAAGATTCCGCGCTGAAAAGAATAGCCGTTACTGCTAAAGCAGAAGGAGCAGCTGGTGTTGATTTGATTATAGAAGCCGTACCGGAAGATATGGCGATAAAAATGGCTCTTTTTGAGAAACTTGATAAGCTTTGCGCACCGGAGGCCATACTGGCATCAAACACAACGTCACAGAGCATAACGGAATTGTCTTCCGCTACCAAACGGCCTGACAGGGTGATCGGCCTTCATTTTTTTAATCCTGTGCATATCATGCGGTTGGTAGAGATGGTTAATGGACTGGAAACTTCCCCGGAGACTTTTGCGGTTTGCGAGGATTTCTGCAAATCTCTCGGCAAAGAAACCGTAAAAATCAAAGAATCGCCGGGTTTTGTCACCAGCAGGATTCAGGCCGTCATAGGCAACGAGGCGTTCAATATGCTGCTGGAAGGCGTAGGTACTGCCGAGGACATTGACAAGGCCGTCAAGATCGGATTGAACCACCCTATGGGGCCATTTGAAATGATAGACCTGGTAGGGCTTGACACCAGGCTGCGCAGCTTGGAATATCTGCACAAAATGCTGGGCGAAAAATACCGCCCCTGCCCTTTGCATGTCCAATATGTCAAGGCAGGGCGGCTTGGCCGCAAGGTAGGCAAAGGCGTTTACGAATATGATGAAAACGGCAAAAAAGAATAACCTGAAACCTTCTGCATTTCTATTTGGCCATATTGTATAAGCAACCACAAGCCAAAAACGGCGAATGGCATTGCTGGCATAACATAAGATTAATAGATATTTTTTATGACTACCGATCCGCGCACTATGGGCAAGGACTCAATGATCGCGCTTTAGCATGTTTCAGGCTGCGCCTGAAACATGCTAAAGCGCAAAGTTAAAGTCAGCGTTGTTTACACCGGCAGGCAACTTGCCTTTCCGAAGCTATCCAAGCCAGCCCAGCAGGGCGGGCCTATTCAGAGCCGGCAAAATATCCCGGCCGAGAGTATTCAAAGCCGTCATAATGCGTCATTTACCCTGATCGCTCTTTATGATATTACGACTTTGCGGCGTTTGCCTATCCATAAACATCGCGTACCGCCTGGAACATTTATGGCAAAATTCGCCGGAGCGGTTTTTTTTGCAGGAAAACCGGCTTAAAGCAAGACTCGGAATGTTGCTATTTGATCGGACGTGGCCGCGCCATACTCAATTTTTCTTCACAGGCGCCTGCAATACACATAAATCAACCTCAACCTTGGTATTTCGTCTGTAGAAAGTGGTGTCCAAAAGGCATACGTCAATGATATCGCCGCACAGATAGTAAGATTTTTCCTTCAGGCAAGCCATAAGTTTTGCTATATGCTCCGTATCGTAAGGCATGCCGTATTTATACATGCACAGATATTCACCGGCGGGTATCTCAATTATGTCTTTCCCGCCTTCCTCCCAGACAGGCACAAAAACGCAGGAACCTGCTCCTTCTAAAAAGTCGCCGCTTTCCGCGGCTTCTTTTTTTATTATGCTGCCAAATCCGCACAAGGGGGTCATTTTCTTTTCAAAAAGACGTTTCCAGACGTTCATCAAAGTGGTGTGCAGATTTTTTTTATTGATAGGGCGGATGTATTCGCCGAAAACCGCCTGCCGCGCTTCTATGGCGCGCAGAAAAGGTTCCGACGGGCACTTCGCCGAAATGGCTTCCTTATATATATCGACGCGTTGCGTCAAATATTGGCACATGGTATTGAGGCGGCTTATTTGCCGGAGAATATGCTGTCTCTGGTTCTCCAGCAGACATAGTTCGTTTTGCGGCGATCGTTCATTAAAATGCAGATGAATGTCTTTCAGATTGATTCCCAAAGACTTTAGAAAGCGAATTTCACGCAGGTAAGGTATTTGCTGTTTGTCATAAAACCGGTAACCGTTTTCCGTTGTCCGCACCGGCCTGAACAGGCCAATGTTATCATAATAGATCAGGGTTTGCCTTGATATGCCATGCAATTTCGCCATTTCGCCGATAGACAGCATGTAATCGGACATAAAAACACCCCGCGTTTTATAATAGCGGCAAGATATTATTATTGCGAGAATACGCCGCAGAGCATCGAATGGATATTCATTCAGCGAGACAGCCAGAGCCGGCTCCCGTGGTGAACGTTATGGATGATAAATCATTCCTCCCAGGGCTTGAATTTAGCATAATTAATCCCAAACTGCATGAAAATCTTGCCGATTATATGATCTATCTGTTTTTCCACAGAATTGGAATTATTGTAAAATGTCAGCAGGGGAGGAATTACGGTACACCCGCTATCAGCGGCTTCTTTGATATTGCGCAAATGTATCCGGCTCAAAGGCATCTCCCTTGGAACTATTATAACCCGGCGGTTTTCTTTTAGGCAAACGTCCGCCGCCCGCAGCAAAAGATTGCCGGCGAACCCCGCCGCTATGCCGGCGACCGTCTTCATGCTGCACGGGACGACGATCATGCCGTCCGTCTTGAAAGAGCCGCTGGAAATGTCCGCCGCCATGTTTTTGTTGTCATGATTGTAGTCGGCCAGCGCCATAATTTCGTCAATGTTGAGATTTGTTTCACAGGCGAAATTTTTGGCCGCGCCTTCTGTAATTATCAAATGTTTCTCACAATCAGGAACCGACTGCAGGGCTTTCAACAGTTCGTAGCCCATAATGACGCCGCTTGCTCCAGATATGCCAATTATCAGCCGCACTTTTCACACCCCGCGATGCTTGGAACAACTATTTATATTGGACCAACCTGCGCCTTTTATGCCAATGCGGGCTGGCGCAGCCCGCATTGGCGCCCGTTCGCTACCATAAACCGATGACTTTCCACCAGGGAAGTTCCACCGCCACCGCTATGATAAACAAAACCGCCGTAAAAGGCACGCCGAATTTCACAGTTTCTTTTTCCGTGTAAAGGCCGTTTTCTTCGCCTACGCCGACTAAGATGGCAAGATTGTGAAAAGGCAGGATAAAATGCAGGTTAATCGCCGAATAGGCAACCATGACCGGAATAATGGAATTTATTTTCATTGGGCTGGTAAAGGCAAGCATCGCGGGTATGACTATGCCCATTACCGCTATGACGCTGCCGAATACCATGTGGATGATTATGGAAACGAGGGTGATAAACCCGGCCAGCACAAACATGTTGTCCGGTACGTTGCCCGGCAGGACGGTCTCGGCGATCCAGGCGTTCATGCCGGTAGCGCCGCCGACCCTGCCTATCGCCACCGCGGCGGTCAGGAAAATTAACGTCTGCACAGGTACGCCGCCCCAGCTTTTAGGCGTCAATACTCCCCCAATCAAAGGCATGGCCATGCCCATGGCAATAAATAGTGTAACCCATCCTATGTCGACACCGTGCAAGGTATCGGTCATCCAGAGGGCGATCGCCACCGTTATCCAAAAGGCTGTGCGTTTTTCCCGGCCGCTCATTTTGCCCATCTTGCCCAATTCAGCAAAGATTTCTTCTTTGTTGACCGTTACTTCCCGGACGGGTTTAAACATAACCATAAGCATCAGCATGGTAATTACGCTGGCAACAGCCATCGGCAAGCCCATGACTTGCAGCCATTTCATCCAGCCGACCGCCTCCGGGGCGCAGCTTACGGCGGCCAAAGGATTGATCGTGGCGTCGCCGGTAAGGAAAATCATGGAAACCGGTATGGATGCCGTAAATACGGTGAATCCGATTTTTACCGCGTCTTCACGCGGTATATGGGTGCTTTTAATCACGACCGACATAACCGACATGATCAAAAAGGCCCGTGGCCAGGGATGAGGGATAAGGAGAGCGAGAATAAACGTAAGGACAAATATGGCAATGATAATGCTCTTAAAGGAAGAAACATACCTGATGATGAAATTATAAGCGATCCTTTCGCCCAGGCCGGATTCCCTGACCGCCCCCGCGATCAGAAAAGCGCCGATGATCAGCCACATCATGGAGGTAGTCCAGGTGGAGAAAACCAAGGCCGGTTTGGCAACATTGAATACTGTCAGCAAAAGAAGATACAGACCGGACACATAACCGGGCTGCGCTATGCCGAAGGCCCAGAAAACGACTGTCATCAGGGAAAACGCGAGGCACATCTGGCCTTCGCGCCCTAACCCGGGAATATTGGCGAAAAATATGGCGGCGGCTATTATAATACCCGCGAAAAAGCCAATAATTGGTTTGTTTTTACCCATGATTTTCCTCCTGCTTTTTTGTTTTGCCAAAACCCCGGTA
>JAISPA010000273.1 GCA_031275255.1 Acidaminococcales bacterium
CGCATTATTTCGTCCGCCCCTTTGAGCCTGCCGGTTATACTGTCCGCGGTCGTGCCGTAGATCGGGCCCTGTATGCGAATCACCGCTATATATTTGCCGTTTGCCGCCGGCGCTTCCCCGGCGGCAAAATACTTTACAAAAAAACTGACCAACGCTATAATGCCGATTATCATCAATAGTTTGCGCATATTATCCTCCGAATTGCCACGCAGGCGGACTGTACATTATAAACTGTGAGGCGTGCTGTCCAAACCGGCGGCGATTGCTGGCCTGCTTTCGTTATGGCGCAGCGCGGCCGCGATGAAATCGCGGAAAAGCGGATGCGTATTGGTTGGGCGCGATTTAAACTCCGGATGGAATTGCGTCCCCACAAACCAGGGATGCGCCTCCCGCGCCAGTTCGACAATCTCCACCAGCCGTCCGTTGGGCGAAACGCCGCCCATGACCAACCCGCGCGCCAGCAAAAGGTCGCGGAAAGCGTTGTTGAATTCATACCGGTGCCGGTGCCGCTCATAGATTATTTCGTCGTTGTAGGCGGCGAAGGAAAGCGTGTCGGGGAGGACCTTGCAGGGATAAACGCCTAAGCGCATTGTGCCGCCTTTTTCGTAGACGGCGACTTGTTCCGGCATAATGTCTATGACCGGGTGAGAGCTTGCCGCCGTAAACTCCGTGCTGTGGGCGTCGGCAAGGCCGCAGACGTTGCGGGCAAATTCCACAACCGCGCATTGCATGCCAAGGCACAAACCGAAAAAAGGCAGCCTGTTTTCCCGCGCGTATTTTATGGCTTTGATCTTTCCCTCGATCCCGCGCTCGCCGAACCCGCCCGGCACCAGCACCCCGTCGGCGCCGTTTAATACTTCGGAAAGGTTGACGCCGTCGCTTTCTATTTCCTCGGCGTTTACCCATTGTATGTTTACGTCCGCGTCGTTGTATATGCCGGCGTGTTTGAGCGCCTCCGACACGCTCAGATAGGCGTCGTGCAGATTGACGTATTTGCCGACGATGGCGATTGTTACGGCGCGCCCGTGCGGGTTCAGTATCTTGTCCACCATTGCGCGCCAGCCGCTCAAATCCTTGGGTCGTTCCGGCAAGGCCAGCTTTTCCATGACTATGCGATCCATGCCCTGCCGTTCAAGCATGAGCGGCACTTGATAAATGCTGGCGGCCGTGTAGTTGTGGATGACCGCCTCCGCATCAATATCGCAAAACAGCGCCAGCTTATAGCGCATCTCGTCCGATATGCGGTGTTCGGTCCGGCAAACGATGATGTCGGGAGTGATGCCGATACTGCGCATCTCCTTGACGCTGTGCTGGGTGGGTTTGGTTTTGAGTTCGCCCGCCGCCTCAATATACGGCAGCAAGGTAACATGTATGTACAAAACTTCGTTTTTGGCCAAGTCTTTTTTTATCTGCCGGATGGCTTCAAGAAACGGCAGGCTTTCGATATCGCCGACCGTGCCGCCGATCTCGGTTATGACAATGTCGGCGTTGTCCTCGCGCCCGACCCGGTAGATGCGTTCTTTTATTTCGTTGGTGATGTGCGGTATCACCTGCACCGTGCTGCCAAGATACTCGCCCTTGCGCTCTTTGTTGATGACCGACTGGTATATCTTGCCGGCGGTTACGCTGGAATTTTTACCCAGATTGACGTCGATAAATCGTTCATAATGCCCAAGGTCCAGATCGGTTTCGCCGCCGTCCTCCGTAACGAAAACTTCCCCGTGTTGATACGGACTCATCGTACCCGGATCCACGTTTATATAAGGATCAAATTTCTGTATGGTTACCTTAAGATCGCGGCTTTTCAGCAACCTGCCCAGGGCCGCCGCCGTAATGCCTTTGCCGAGCGACGAAACGACTCCGCCGGTAACGAAAATATACTTTGCCATCTTTTCCTCCCGCAGTTTAAGGCAAGCGCCGGCAATCCGGCTTGCGCCTTGCATCCTTACATATATTCCGGCGCGCTTATCCCCAGCAATTCCAGCGCGTGCCGCAAACAGTCCCTGACCGCGCGCGCCAGCGTCAGACGCGCCGTCTGCATATTTTCCTCCACGCCGAGTATTCGGCACTGCTGATAAAAAGAATGGAAAAGCCCGGTAAGCTCATGGGCATAACGCGCGATGCGATGCGGGGCGCGGTCTTTGGCCGCGCTTTCGACTTCGCCGGCGTAAGCGTCCAGCTTTTTTATCAAATCCAGTTCGCACTCTTCCCGCAGCAAGGACAGATCCGCCGCCCCGCCCGAAACCGCGCCTACTTCCGCCGCTTGCCGGAATACGCTGCAAATGCGGGCGTGCGCGTATTGAATGTAATAAACCGGGTTCTCGGGCGCCTTTTCGATCGCCAGGTTTATATCAAAATCCAACTGGCTGTCGATGGAGCGCATGATGAAAAAAAAGCGTGCGGCGTCTGTGCCGACTTCTTCGACCAGTTCATTTAAAGTTACGCTCTGCCCTGTTCTTTTGGACATTTTGACAAGTTCCCCGTCGCGGAACAGGCTGACCATTTGCAATACAAGCACTTCCAGGCGGCCGCCGGCATGGCCGAGCGCCTCACAGGCTGCTTTCATGCGCTTTATATAACCGTGGTGATCCGCCCCCCAGAGATTGATGAGGCGGGTAAAGCCCCGGGAGAACTTGTTCTCGTGATAGGCGATGTCGGCCGCCAGATAAGTCGGCGCGCCGTTTTCCCGTATGACCACCCGGTCTTTGTCGTCGCCGAACAAGGTGGAGCGCAGCCATTTCGCTCCGTCCTTTTCATACAGGTAGCCGCGCCCGGTCAGGTCGGCGCAGCATTTTTCTATTGCGCCGCCGTCGTGCAGCGTTTGTTCGCTGAACCAATTATCGAAACGCACGCGGAAAGCTTCCAGGTCCTCCCGCAAAATAGCGATTTTTTCCTTGAGCGCTATCTCGCGGAAAGCAGCCAGGCGGTCTTTGGTTGACATGCCGAGATATTTATCGCCGCCGGCCTTTACAATCCGTTCGGCGGTCGCAATTATATCGGCGCCGTGATAGCCGTCCTCCGGAAAATCGCAGGGTACTTTCAAAAGCTCCAGATATCTGGCGTTTACCGAGGCGGCCAGATTGTTTATCTGATTGCCCGCGTCGTTTATGTAATATTCAGCCGCCACTTCATAGCCGGCCGTCCGCAGCAGGCTGACCAGGGCGCTGCCCACCGCCGCTCCCCGGCCATGCCCGATATGCAGCGGCCCGGTGGGGTTGGCGCTGACAAATTCCACCTGGATATATTCGCCGCTTTTTTTCGGCAGATTGCCGTAATTTTCCCCCTGCGCGGCGATACGCGCCAGCGACTCATACAGCCAGTCTTTTTTCAAAAAGAAGTTCATAAAGCCCGGATTTACAATCTCCATTTTGTCCAACAGGGGGCAGTCGATATTTTTCTCAATCGCCAGCGCCAGGACGCGCGGGTTGCAACGCAAACCCTTCGCCGCCTGCATGGCGAAATTTGTGGCAAAGTCGCCGAAAGACTTCTGCGGCGGCGGATCAAGCTGTATCGCCGGCAGCGCGCCGGCGGGAACAGTCCCGTCGCTTATCGCCCGCTCGCAAGCGGCCTTTATTGCCGCCGCGAGTTTTTCCTTAATGTCCAAGCGTAATATCCTCC
>JAISPA010000296.1 GCA_031275255.1 Acidaminococcales bacterium
TACCGGGCCGCGCAACATTAAGTTTTTGCCCGGCGGCTCGGGCGTAAAATCATTGATTTCTCTCACTAACTTGGAATTGCAGAGAATACTCAGTCAGGCGGCGCAATTTGAAAAGGCGATGGATTTTATCATTTTGGACACAGGGGCCGGCATGGGCGACACGGTTATGAGTTTTCTCATGACAGCGGACGATATTTTACTTGTGGCAACTCCTGAGCCTACGTCGCTTACTGACGCTTACGCGCTCATTAAGGCGTATGCCGGCAACAATACCGGCAAGGCCAGCCTGCGGCTTGTCGTCAACCGCGTCAGCAGCGCCGCCGAAAGTTCTGTTGTGGCGGAAAAACTCTGTAAAGTCGCGGTTAAATTTTTATCCGTCGAGTTGCGGCCGTTGGGCTATATTTTTGATGACCCCGCGGTTTCCCAGTCTATCCGGTCGCAGCGCCCTCTTTTGCTGCAGTCGCCTGATTCACCGGCAGCCGGTTGTATTGACGGCATTGCCCGTAAACTTATTTTTGACGCCGAAGCTACGGGGAAAAAAGGATATTACGGGTTTTTCAAGAAATTCCTCAATACAAATTTACGAAAGTAGGCTAATAAAGTGGCTATAAGCAGTCCGTTTTCCATAAACCAGCGCTTGGAAATCGCCCCGCATGATGTCCTGGAGTATCTGCCAAGCCGTATTGAAGATTTCCGCGGCAACGATCTTATGGTGGCAATGCCTATGCGCGGAGCTGTGCCTTTATACCTGCCGATGGGAACGCCGATTCTCGGCCGGGCGATAGTCGGAGAAGGCATACTTTATGCCTTTGAATCCATCCTGCTGGAAATCAATATGCAGCCCCTTCCTCTCTGGACAATAAGAAAACCGGAAAATGTAACGAGAATACAGCAAAGAAATTTCTTCCGCTGTCCCGTACATGTGCCTATACGATATTTTCTTGTCGACGAAACAACCGGCAAACCGATTGAGGAAACCGAAATCCGCAGTGTATCGCAAAATTTAAGCGGCGGCGGCGTCCTGTTATTGTCACGCAATCCATCTTTGCGGCTTGGCACGAAAGTTTGGATAGAAATTCCTCTGGATGATACGGATGATGCGTATATTGTAAAGTCGATTGCGGTGGCCGTAAGAATAGATATGAAAAAAGACGGTGACGGCAGGCTGCTTTTTTTCATAGCTCTCCAGTTTGTCAACATGGATGAGTTTATCCGCAACAAAATAATAAAATCCCTGAACATGCGGCTTTTGGAAGAGCGCAACAAAAGTATTCTGTAAAATACAATGCGATAATTCAAAAGAGAGTGAAGTGAACAGTTGCTTGAAAAAAGTTCTGATAGTTGATGATTCATTATTCATACGCAAAGTGTTTTCCGATATGTTCAACGAAACTAAAGACTTTAAAGTTGTCGGCGCCGCTCAGAACGGATTGGAGGCTATCAGCAAAATAAAAAGCCTGAGACCGGATTTAGTTACGCTTGATATAGAAATGCCGGTAATGAACGGGCTGGATGCGCTTAAAATAATCATGCGCGATATGCCGTTGCCGGTGGTGGTTGTAAGTTCGCAGACCAAGGAAGGGTCGGAAGAGACGGTCAAGGCGCTTCTTTACGGCGCGGTTGACTTTGTAACCAAAAACGTAAATGATCTTGACATGGTGAAAAGCACCGTGCTGGCTACCTGCCGAAATGCCGTAAACGCCAACCTCAATGAATTGCAGAAAAATTTCACGGCGCAAAAGCCTGTGGCCATACCGCCGGCGGCGGCCAAAACAAAGGAAAAACTTGTGGCGATCGGGACGTCTACCGGCGGGCCAAAAGCCTTGCAGGAAGTAATCCCCAACCTGCCCGGCAACCTTCCCTGCCCGGTTGTGATTGTGCAGCATATGCCCCCGGGGTTTACCAAATCTCTGGCTGACAGGTTGGATGCCTGCTCCCAAATAAAAGTAAAAGAGGCGGAAAACAACGAACAATTACAAAAAAGTACCGTTTATGTCGCGCCCGGCGACTTTCATATACGTTTTGCCCGCGAAGGGGGAATTGCTTTTATAAAATTGTCCAAAGACCCTCCGGTCGGTCTCCATCGGCCGGCGGTAAACGCAATGTTCGAGTCTGCGGCGCAAGTATACGGCGCAAACTGTGTGGCGGTGCTGCTGACTGGCATGGGACAGGACGGCGCCGCCGGCATGGCTAAGATAAAGGTGCAAAACGGTTATACTATAGCGGAAAGCCAGGATACTGCGATTGTTTACGGGATGCCGAAAGCGGCCGCCGAAATTGGCGTTGTCGATAAGATATTGCCTTTGCATGAAATTGCAAATGAGATAACCCGGGCGGTTATTTAGTAAATTTGGAGGTGCTGTTTGATGGATGTAAACCAGTATATGGGCATGTTTATGGAAGAATCCCGTGAACATCTGCAGGCGTTAAATAAATCACTGCTTGATCTTGAAAGCGATACAGGCAATATTTCCATCCTTGACGAGATATTCCGCAGCGCCCATACCCTGAAAGGTATGTCGGCGACTATGGGTTTTACCGTTATTGCCGAGCTTACCCATGAAATGGAAAATGTCCTGGACCTTTTGCGCAAAGAAACCTTAAAATGCGACGAAAACATAATCGACGTGCTTTTCCGGTGCGTTGATACGCTTGAGCGCCTGGTGGAGAGCGCCGGCAACGGGGAAGAAAGTGAGGACGTCTCGGCGCTCGTGCAGGAGCTTAAGAAAATTTCACCCCAAGGCGGCGGCGCGCCCTCTGTCAAGCCGGCGGCGGCGCAGGTTAAGGTCAGCGAGCCGGCGGCCGGCGCGGGGAATATTTCCATAGAACTTAACGACATTGATAAAGATATTATCGCGGCCGCGCAGATGCAGGAGCTTTCCGGCCTGCACATAAAAATTGCCCTGGACGAAAAATGTATCCTCAAAGCCGCCCGTGTTTATATGGTAATGACCAGTCTCGAAGATTTCGGCGAAATCATTAAAACCGTCCCGCCTGCCGAAGACCTGGAAAAAGAGCGTTTTGGACTAAGTTTTGATGTGGTGCTTTTGTCTGGCAAAGATATAGAAGAAATGAAGAAGAGACTGCTTGACATTTCGGAAGTCGTCCGCGTCGATATTAATAAACTGCCGGATTTTGCCGCCGCCGCCTTAACCGAAAAGACAGCGCCGCAAACATCTCCGCCTACGGCGGGCGTTGCGGTAAAGCACGACGCCCCGGCCGCGAAAAAGACCGAAGACCATAAAGTGAAAAGCGTACAATCCGTGCGCGTAGATATTGATAAACTTGATACGCTTTTAAACATAGTCGGGGAAATAGTCATCAATAAAACCAGGCTTGCCCAAATTGGCATAATGCACAGGCTGCCTGACCTGGTGGAAACGATTGAGCAGATGGACCGGGTTACGACCGAGCTGCAGACGATCGTCATGAAAATACGGATGGTGCCGATCAGTCAGGTATTCAATCGGTTCCCGCGCATGGTGCGGGATATTTCCCGGGAACTTAACAAGGAAATCAATCTCATAATTGAAGGCGAGGAAACCGAACTTGACCGTACGGTCATAGACGAAATAGGCGATCCTTTAATGCATATATTGAGAAACTCGCTTGATCACGGCATAGAAAGCGCAGATGACCGGCGGGCCGCCGGAAAAAAACCGACCGGCAATGTTAAACTCATAGCTTCGCACGAAGGCAATAACGTAGTCATCGATATAGAAGATGACGGCAAAGGCATTGATCCGGCCTTTATCAAGCGCAAAGCGGTGGAAAAAGGCGTCATAACCCAGCAGGAATCCGATAAGATGGACGACAACGAAGCGATAAAGATAATTTTCGCGCCGGGGTTTTCCACGGCTGCCGTCGTTACCGACATATCCGGGCGCGGTGTGGGCATGGACGTGGTCAGGACAAAAATCGAGGCTTTAGGCGGAACTGTTGACGTGGAAACAAAACTCGGCGCCGGCAGCAAGTTCAAAATACGTTTGCCTTTGACGCTGGCCATTATCCAGGCGCTCCTGATAAAAGTAGCCGACGAAACTTACGCCATACCGCTCGGCTCTATTGACAGCACGATCAACATCTTGCCTGGCAATATTTCTACAGTGCAAAACAAAGAAGTGTTTTTGCTGCGCGGGCAGATAATCCCCATCATCTGATTGGACCGCACCGTGAATGTGCCGTTGGAGACGGACAAGCAGGCGGCGGAAGACCGGTACGTCGTGAGCGTTCAC
>JAISPA010000158.1 GCA_031275255.1 Acidaminococcales bacterium
CTTCCGGCCAGACCGTCAAACTACACGGACGGCTCGTCGTCCCAGCCTGCTGCCGGAGCAAAATCAACCGGCGCCGGAACTTCTTTTTGTTCATCAGCCGGCCGCGGCGCATTGCGAATCTGCGCGCTCAAAGGTATTTTCATCGTAAGAATCAGTTCTTTATCGGTTTCTTTTTTATCCAATTTAACGTTTATGCCGATTTTTTTAATATCGTCAACCACTTTTTTAACGCTATTGATAAAAATACGTACATCGCGAATAATTCTGGTTCTTTTCCCGCTCGGCTTTTCCGGGACGGTTTCGGGCGGTTCCAGGCTGTACCCGAGCAGCTGTTCCACCAATTCTTCCGTCTGCCGCACATTCAGTTCGTTGTCCGCCGCCGCTTGCAGCACCGACAATTGCTGGCTTTCTTCCGGCAGTTTCAAAAGCGCCCTGGCGTGGCGTTCGGTCAGGGCGGCGGAGCGCAGGCCTTCCAGCACCGCTTTGCCCAACTTCAGTATCCGCAGTTTATTGGCAATGGTCGATTGATTTTTGCCTACGCGTTTCGCCAGCATTTCCTGGGTAATGCCAAATTCGCGCATCAAAAGCCCGTAGCCGCTGGCTTCATCCAAAAAATGCAAATCTTCGCGCTGCAGGTTTTCAATCATAGCGATTTCGGCAACTTCCTGACTGCTGTAATTGCCCAGCAAAACAGGCACGGTTTCTATTTCCGCCATATAGGCGGCGCGCAAGCGCCGTTCGCCGGCAATCAGCAGGTATTGCTCCCCTTCCAGCGGCACGACCAACAGCGGCTGCAATATGCCGTATTCTTTTATAGAGTTGGCCAGCTCCCGCAGCGCACCGGCATCAAAAAATCGGCGGGGCTGAAAAGGATTGGTAATAATACTGCCAATCGGCACGTTGATCACGGCCCTGCCGGCTTGATCCGCCTCCGGCAGCCTGACCGCATCCTGAATTTCCATAAAACACCCCCGATAAATTGCTGGTTTCCGCTGCATTCTTTGTTTGTCAATTATAACATATTTTTCGCCCGGCCGGTCATTCCCCGGGAAATAAATTTTAAACCGGCCTGCGGAGTTTACCGTCCCGCAAACTATGCGTTACGGCAGCGGATCTTTGGCCGGCCGGCCGGCTTTGCGCGGATAAGACGGCGGCGTCGGCTTTACCTTGCGCAGATAAATTATCGCCCGCGCATCCGCGCGGCCAGGCAGCCGCGCTTCTTTTATTTCTTCCGCCCGGGCGCCCAGCAGCCTGGCCGCGCCTTTCGCTTCCGCGCTTTCTTCCCGCGCCCGCCGCGCCCGCATGGCGGCAAACACGCCGCCGATTTTGACCAGCGGCAGGCAATATTCACAAAGCACTTTAAAAGGAGCGACCGCGCGCGCCACTACCACATCACACCGTTCCCGCCAGCGCGGGGAACGGCCGGCGTCTTCCGCCCGGATATGGCAGGTACCGACGCCGGGCAGTTGCAAGGCCTCAATCAACCTGTCCAGAAAAGCCAGTTTTTTGGCGGTGGCGTCCAAAAGCAAAACTTCCAGATCCGGCCGGAAAATTTTCAGCGGCAGTCCGGGAAATCCGGCGCCGGTGCCGACATCGCAAACCAGCGCGCCGGCCGGGAAATATTTCGCGTCATAAACAGTCAGGGAATCGACGAAATGCTTGACGGCGATTTCCGCCGGCGCGTCGATCGCGGTCAGGTTCAGCTTTTCGTTGGCGTGCACAAGCAATTCGAGATACAAAGAGAATTGCGCCAACTGACCAGTGTTCAGATCTATCCCGCTTTGCGTCGCCGCCGCCGCGATGATTGTTTTAAACAAGAAGGTCTCCTTTCGGATTGGCCTCAAGCCAGATCAGGAGTATGTTTATATCCGCCGGCGAAACACCTGATACACGCGCGGCCTGGCCGATGGAGGCGGGTTTTATTCTGGTGAGTTTTTCCCGCGCTTCCATGGTTATCTCCTTTATGGCGTGATAATCCATATCGGGCGGCAGTTTGCGGCTTTCCAGCCGCTCGTTTTTTTTCACCTGTTCTTTTTGTTTTTGAATATAGTCCGCGTACTTTATGCTCGTTTCTACTTGCTCCGCCTGTTCGTCCGTCAAATCTTCCAGCCGGAAAAAACTTTTCAGGTCTTTGTAATGCAGCTCCGGCCGTTTCAAGAGTTCCGCCAGGCTCAAGCCGTTGTTTATCTTTGCGCTGCCAAGAAGAGCCAGAAAGCGGTTGATTTCCACCGCCGGCGCTATCCGGCGCCGGCGCAGCTCCGCCAGCGTCCGCTCCACGGCCGAATGCTTGGCGCAAAACCTTTCGTAGCGCCGCCCGTCCACTAAGCCGAGCTGCCGCCCTTTTTCCGTAAGGCGCAAATCGGCGTTGTCGTGCTGCAGCAAAAGCCGGTATTCGGCCCTCGACGTCATCATGCGGTAAGGTTCTTCCGTCCCTTTGGTTACCAGGTCGTCAATCAGCACTCCGATGTAAGCGTCCGACCGGGAGAGGGTAAACGGCGGCTGACCGCGGGTCTTGCGCGCGGCGTTTATCCCCGCGACAATCCCCTGGGCGGCGGCTTCCTC
>JAISPA010000195.1 GCA_031275255.1 Acidaminococcales bacterium
ATCTGTTCGCGAAAGCCAGGCTCAACCTTATTGAATTGATCAGAAGAGACGGCGGCGGGGCGGAACAGGCGATAAATTTGATTATGATCGCCAAGTACCTGGAAAGGATCGGCGATCACGCCGTAAACATAGCGGGCTGGATTATATTTTATATAACAGGCGGCCTGGCTGGACAAAAAGAGTAAAAGGCGGTAACCTATGCCGACGAAAGCGGTTTTCATCGAAGACGACGAAGACATACGCGATCTTGTCCTTTACGCCTTGAAATCGCACGACTTTCTGTGCGAGGGCTTTGAGAGCGGAGAGCCCTTTTTCCGTGCGCTGGAAAAAGGCGCTCTCTCGCCTGATATTATCCTGCTGGACGTCATGCTGCCGGTTTGCGACGGGTTTTTCATACTGAAAAAACTGCGTGCGCACAATCGCGGCCGCGCCATCCCGGTCATCATGCTGAGCGCCAAAAGCAGTGAATTTGACAAGGTAAAGGGCCTTGATCTCGGCGCGGACGACTATATAGCGAAACCCTTCGGCGTAACCGAACTTGTCGCGCGCGTCAACGCCGTTTTGCGCCGGACCGGGGCGCGCGGCAAGGAAGAAGGGACACTCGCCTACAAGGGCATTGCGCTGGACAGCAGGCGGCGGTTTGCCGCTGTCGACGGGCAGAAGATGTTTTTGACCTTTATGGAATTTGAACTGTTGCAATATCTCCTGCTGAACACGGATATCGTGTTAAGCCGGGACAAACTCATGGAAATGGTATGGGGCCAGGATTTTGAAAGCGAAAGCCGCACAGTGGACGCGCATATCAAATCGCTGCGGCAAAAAATGGGCGAGGCCGGCAAACACATAAAAACCATACGCAACGTCGGGTATAAAATAGGGGAGTAGAATTCTTGCAAAAGCGCATTTTTTGTTTCATGGGTTTTTCCGCCGTTTTTATGCTGATCTTTTTAGCCGTGTCTTTAGGCGCGGTTTTCAGCGGCCAGTTTGAAACGCAAATGAAAGACAGCTTAAAAACCATTCGCTTTTCTTTTATCGATCCCACGGGAAAAGTAATATTTGATAATTTCGCCGACCCCGGCGGGCTGGACAACCACAAAGACCGGGCGGAAATACTTGACGCCGCGCAAAAAGGCACAGGCGGCGTCAGCCGCTTTTCCGAAACCCTGGGCAAGGTTACGCATTATTACGCCGTGGCCTTGCCGGGCGGAAACGTACTGCGCCTGGCGATCACGGCCGACCTTATCAATAAAATGACCTGGAGTTTTTTTCCCGCGCTTATCGGCTGCCTGCTGCTCGCCGTTTTATTTCTTTCGTCCTGTCCCGCTGGCTCACCGACAAAATCATCGGCAAAATAAACAGCATCGACATAGAAGCCGAAGAAATGGATACTTACGACGAATTTTTACCCTTTTTGCGGAAAATCGCCGCCCAGAAAAAAGAAATAGCGGAACACTTCGCGGCGCTGGAAGCCCAAACGGCTATTTTGCGGACGGTTACCGGAAACATGCGGGAAGGCCTGTTGATCGTCGATGGAAAATCAACGGTTATTATGGCGAACAGGAGCGTTTCCGACTTGTTCGGCGAAACCGACGCCTGCGGGAAGAACATCATCAACCTTTGCCGCGACGCCGGTTTTCTCGAAAAGCTGAAAATATGCCTCGCCGGCCAGGAAACACAAACCATCCTGTGCCGCGGCCGTAAAATTTACAACATTTTCTGCAATCCTATCCGCGAAGGCGAGAATAAGGGCGGCGCGGCGGTTTTGTTCGTCGATACGACAGAATGGCACGCGGCGCAAACGCAGCGCAAAGAATTTTCCGCCAATGTGTCGCATGAGCTGAAAACCCCGCTTACTGCCATCAGCGCCCTCGCGGAAATGATTGCCGACCAAACGGCCAAAGAGGAGGACGCGAGGGTTTTCGCGCAAAAAATCCATTCCCAGGCCAAAAGGCTTATGAGCATCATCGAAGATATAATAATGCTCGCGGAGTTCGACGAAGGGGCGGCGACCGGTGAATACGCCGGCTTCTATCTGCGCGACGTTGCGGAAGAAGCGGTCGCCGCCCTGCGGGATAAGGCGGCGGAGCGCAATGTGTCCATAAACGTGAAAGAGAATCCTTCTTTGCGCATAACGGGCGATCGGAACATGATCGACCGCCTTTTTTATAATCTCATCGACAACGCCATAAAATACAACCGCGAGGCCGGCCGGGTTGACGTAGAACTGGCGGAGGAAGACGAATTTTGCCGGATAACCGTCGCCGACACCGGCGTCGGCATACCGGCGCGGCACATTGACCACATATTCGAGCGTTTCTACCGGGCGGACAAATCCCGTTCCAAAAAGACCGGCGGCGCCGGGCTCGGCCTTTCCATAGTAAAACACATCGTGGAAGCGCATCAGGGTAAAATCTCCATTGAGAGCGCCGAGAACGAAGGAACGCGCGTAACTTGTCTTATCCGTAAAGACGGCCGCCGCAACGGGACCCAATAGTACGCGTCCACCGGCTTGCGCCGGATGGCGGCCTTGCCTCCCGACGCCCGCATCATAGCCGTCTTGGCGCATCTTTCCTTACCACGCTTTGTTTGCGCGCGCCGCTTCCGCGTAACCGTTTCCGCCCCGGCAGGGCCTTTTTTTATTTATACTGTTCCCCAACTAAAAACGCGGATAATATTTGCGGGCTGCTTTGCCGCCCGGGGCGGCGCAAAACGCAGGCGGACCGGGATGTTCGGCGAGGGTTTTGTGCAAAGCAAGGTGGCAAACCAGGCGCAAAGATGCCATGGGTTTAGCTGGGGGAGTGTAAACTTGAACCACAAATCTTAAAAGCCTGATAAATACGACATCCGTGCCAACATGGAGGAATAAGTAATTTTCCCTTTGGGAATCTCTCGCTCAATGCCCTCGGCCGGCCGTTTCAAGCTCGCCGGGAGGGATTTTAAACTCGCTGCGCTCAAACAGTAAAATCCCCGTTTCCCGGCTTCGCTAAGAAACGGCGGCGGTTTCGGTCAATTCGCTCGCGTTTTCCCAAAGCGGTAGGGGGAACGAAAAACGAAAGCTTCCCTTTCCCCGGCTAAAAACACGGATAAGATTTGCGGGCTGTTTTGCCGCCCGGGGCGGCGCAAAACGCAGGCGGACCGGGATGTTCGGCTCCTGCTGAATGTCCGTCCGCGAAAAGGCAAGCGCTGCTTGCCGAAAAGTGTGAGACAGGTTCGTGTTGGCTTTACCCGGCGTGGCATAGACATGCCGACAATTTGTTTTTGACATTAAAAGCTTGTTAAAGTATACTAAATAATAATGTGAAAAGTATTAATTGCCTGATTCTGCAAATACTAAGGCAAAGGATTGATCGCATGAGACGGGTTTTCTTGACTTTATTTGCCGCTTTTTTCTTTGTTTCGCCTTGCGAGGCCGGCCCTTTTGACTTAATCGCCCGCGAAGGCATGCGCGGCGACGATATATCTCATATCCAGCTGCTGCTTTCGCACCTGGGGATATACAAAGGTCCCCTGGACAGCAGGTTTGGGCCGGAAACGCGGCTGGCGGTCGTGTCCTTTCAAAAATGGGCAGGTTTGCCTGAGGACGGCGTGATAACAAAGTTGGTCATGGAGCAGATTGTAAAACGCGCCAGGCGCGTCATCAATAATCCGCCGGGACGCTACGCGCGCGTACTGAACATGGAAGCCACCGCCTATACCAGCGAGGATCCCGGCTGCGGCCTTTACACCGCCGGCGGCAATCGGCTGCGCCGGGGAATAGTAGCGGTGGATCCGCGCGTCATACCGCTCGGCACACGGCTTTTTGTGTCAGGCTACGGGCACGCCGTCGCCGACGACACCGGCGGCGCGATAAAGGGCAACCGGATAGACCTCGCTTATGAATCCCGTCCTGACGCCTTGAAATTTGGCCGGAGAATGGTTACCGTGTATATACTGGATTAATAGCTGCCCGGCTAAAATCATGGCATCTTTGCGGCTGGTTTGCCATGCGGGCGAGGCCGGACGCCAGCCGTCCGTGGCGTGTCCGGCATTTATCCATCCTTGGATTGCACAAGCCCCGCCCTGCGAATATTGCCTGCGTTTTGCGCCGCGCAGGGCGGCAAATCAGCCCGCAAATCTTATCCGTGTTTTAACCGGGCAGCAGTATAAGCCAGGCGGGAGAAAGGTGTATTTATGCCGCGGGCAATGAGCGAAAATGAGATTTTTGTCCTGGAATATCTGCGCAGGCAATATTCGGAACGCAACCACTTTTACAACCTTTTGGGAATACATATAGAGGAAGCTTACAAAGGGCGCGCCGTCCAGAGCATGGTGGTGGAAGCCGTCAAACATACCAACCTTTACGCCAATTTGCACGGAGGCGCCATCATGAGCATAGGCGATTCCTGCATGGGAGTGGCTTGCGCGTCTTTGGGCAAACGGGTGGTTACGCTTGACACGCATATTAATTTTATCGCGACCGTCGACGCTCCTTCCCTGATCACCTGCGAGGCCGGCGTTTTGCACAACGGCCGGCATACCATCGTAATGGGCGCCAAAGTTTTTGACGGTGAGAGGCGCATAATCAGTTCCTTGCGCTCAACTTATTACGTAATAGGGGTGTTTGAGGAAATAATCGACAAAATCATCTGATCTGGAAAAAACAATAAAAGCGGGTTTGGGGGTAAGGAATGCCTCTGCGCGAGGCCTTGTCCATCGGGACGCGGTTAGCTCTGCGCAGGCCCCTTGCCGGTTATCATTGCAATGAAGCAAGGAGGAGTAGCATGGATTTCAGTCTTTCATCGGAACAATTGGAATTTCGCAAAATTGTCGCTGACCTTGTCGAAAAAGAAATCAAACCATATGCCGCCGAAATGGACCGGGAAGGCGGTATCCGGCCTGAACTGATAAAGAAACTCGGCGACACAGGGCTTTTAAATCTGATCGTGCCGGAAGAATCCGGCGGGCCGGGCCTTGACGGCATGACCATCGGCATCATATATGAGGAGCTCGGCAAGGGCTGCGCCGGCGTCGCGACTTCCGTCGCGGCCAATTCGCTCGCCACCTATCCTGTATTGCTGCGCGGCACGGAAGAGCAGAAAAAGTATCATTTCAACCTTCTGAACGAAGGCAAATTTGCCGCTTTCGCGCTTACCGAACCCAACGCCGGTTCGGACGCCGGTTCGGTCGCTACCGGCGCCGTCAAAGACGGCAGCCATTACATTTTAAACGGCACAAAAACCTTTATAACAAACGGCGGCATAGCCGAAGTATATCTGGTTTTCGCCAATACCCGCAAGTCGGCCGGCATCCGGGGGCTCACCGCCTTTATTGTGCCAAAAGGCACGCCGGGGTTTTCTTTCGGCAAAAAAGAAGACAAAATGGGCATACGCGCCTCCACCACCTGCGAACTCATACTTGATAACGTGCGCCTGCCGGAAAGCAGCCGCCTGGGGCGCGAAGGCGAAGGCTTCCGGATCGCCATGAACACCCTTGACGCGGCCAGGCCGTTTGTCGGCGCCGTGTCGGTTGGGCTGGCGCAGTCCGCGCTTGATATGGCGGTCAAATATTCCAAAGAACGGCGGCAATTCGGCCAGCCGATCGCCTCTTTTCAACTGGTGCAGGCCATGCTCGCCGATATGTCTATGCGCGTGGAAGCCGCTAGATTGCTGGTTTTCAAGGCCTGCTGGCTACGCGACCAGGGCGTGGAATTTTCCCGGGAAGCCGCCATCGCCAAATGCTACGCCTCGGATACGGCAATGGAAGTTACCACCAATGCACTGCAAATTATGGGCGGCTACGGCTACTCCAAAGAATACCCCGCCGAAAAATACATGCGCGACGCGAAAATAATGCAAATATACGAAGGGACCAACCAGATTCAGCGATTGGTCATAGCGAATAAACTCATCTATTAGGGCCTGCTGTGTTCAGGCCCGCACTTTATACCGCGCCAAGCCCCCCGCCTGTACAGGCGGGGGGCTTATAAGCCCGCCACAGTCAAGAAAAATCTAATTTAACCCCCGCCTGTACAGGCGGGGGGCTTATACTGCATCCCGGTCAATCGCATAATTTCCCCAAAATACATTACAAAAGTTCGTTTTCGCGCGCCCACCTGTATTTATTGCGGGGACGTCCTATTTTGCCGTAGCCGCTCATCACCTCAAGCTTTTTTTGTCCCAGCAGGTACTGCAGATAACGTACCGTGGTCTGGTAAGCCAAACCTACATTTACCGCCGCTTCGTCAATGGTGAACCAGCCGGCTTGTTTCTGACAGTAAGCGTATACAAGCTTTAAAGTGGCCAGATTGACGCCTTTGGTGGCGAAAGCGCTAAGCTGCAGTTCCTGCTGTTTTTGCAGAAGTTGCAGATGCACGTTTATTCTTGCCACCAGATCAGGCACTCTGATAGGTTTGTTGGCAAAATCGTTCGCGCCCGCGTCAAGAAATTCGTCGGAAGCTTCCTGCCGCTCGTCCACGGTCAAAACGATTACCGGTATATCCCTGTGAACTTTTCTGATTTCCCGCAAGGCGGCCAAGCCGTTGCAGCGCGGCATGTGATAGTCCAGCAGGATAACGTCTGGTTTTAAGTCGTAAATGCGCGCCAAAGCGGTTAAAGGATCGGATTCTGTGTAAACAAGCCAATTCATGGCTTTACCGATGGCTTGCAAAGTGTAGTGGATGTCCTTTTCGTCGTCAATGGCCAATATGGTGGTTTTGCGTTCGCTTTTTTTCATGAAAATTCGCACCTCGGCAAGGTGATGACAAACTTTACGCCTCTCGTGCAAGTTGCGGTTACCTGTATCTGCCCGGAGTTTTTAGCCACAATGTCTTTGACGAAAACCAAACCGAGGCCGGAAGATCTTTTGGTGCTAAAACCGGCCTGCCAGATTTGTTCGTGGAATTTTTCGTCAATGCCCGGGCCGTTGTTGAATATGCTTATTTCCACATTTTCGCCCGTAAGCCCGGCGGAGATCTCTATCTGTCCGTTTTCCGCCTCCAGAGCATCTATGGCATTTTCCAAAATATTGATAATGGCCCTGGCCATTTTAATACGGTTAACTTTGATGAAAAGATTTTCTTTGCCGGAAAGCGGTTTGAAACTGACCACGTCACTTAACCTGGGAACGTGTGCGCAGGCGTAATCCAGCAATTCCTGCACACTGACGATTTGACTGGCCTCGTCCTGCAGGATTTCATTAATCATGTTTTTCATTTTATCTATGACGCCGCTGATATATTCCGCGTATTCGCGGGTTTCCCCCTTGCCGGACAGGGAAAGGACGCCCGCCAGACCCTGTATGGCGGTCAGGGGAGTTTTAAGGTCGTGCACCAGCATTTGCCTTTCCAAAAGGGTACGGTAATCTATGGCTGCTATCTTCATGCGGTCGTTGACCCTTTCCAACTCGTGTACCTTTTTCATGCTGTTGATTTCATTGGTGTAAGAGCGCAGGAAAAAAGCCGTAATTATGGCGTTAAAAACAAAAGCCAGGCAAAAAAAGCCCCCGATGATATTGAGAAGATCTTCAAAGTTGCCGAAAGCGGCCGCCTTTTTTATCTCCAGGGATATTTCGCCCTGTCCAAAACCGTATTCCGTCAAAGCCGGCACTATATCAAGCCATTGCATGCCGAAAAGCATCAGGGCAAAGACGACGATCTTGTGAAAAAGATTTTTGCCCACCGCCTTGATCTGATTAACGATAATAATGGCCAAAATCAGGGAAACGGCGGGTACGCCAAAGTGATAGGAAATATTATAACTTAATTCAATGACGTAGTATACGAAAGGTATCAATACCACGGGAAGGAATTTGACAAGAAAACTCTGTCTGTCTTTTAAGCCGAAACTTTCCATCAAAAGCAGGGAACTGATATAAACAGGCATAATCCTCACGGTATTGATGATCACAAGCTTCAGGCAGGCCAGGAACAGATCACGCCCGTCCGCATTGGCTATGCTGTCGTAAATGAGAGTAATGACGCCGAAATTCTCCACGTTGAAAAAAAAGGGGCAGAGAAAGCCGAAAAACATGCTCATGACGCCGCAGGAAATCAGTAAACTGTTGAATTTACCGTTTTGAACGGCTTTGTCCACCATCCTCTTGAGCCTCCTGTTTTCAGCAAAAAGAAAACGCCCAGCAGCCAAAAAATTATCAGCGACCGCAGCCAAAAAGGCGCGGCTTGTTTGTAAAAAACGCTGCTTTTCCCGTAAGGGGCGTCTTTTTTTATGCCATACTGCCCGGCCAGCTTAAGGATATTGATAAAATGAATGACCGGTTTACGTTCTTTGATAAATTCTTTGGCCAAGCCGTCCGCCGCCCAAACGCCTTCCTGATAAAACCCGGTGGTCAAGCCCTGGCGCAGGGGAGTAAGCCCTTCGCCGCCGAAAATAACGTGACTGCCACCCACGTTGACCAGCGCGCGCGGCAAAGAGCCGTTTTCCCTGTAGACGGATAATCGCTCTGCAATAGCTTGTTCCAGGCTGACGGATTGCCGCGCGGGCAGGCCGGCCCGCCGCATAGCCCGGTATATGGCGGCCAGACCCTCTTCCGGGAGGCCGCCGCCTCTGTCGCCTTCCCCGCCGGGGAAAGCCGCGGCCGAACGCCAGGGCCATAGCCCTTGCCGGTAAAGCTCCGCCTCCATGTCCAGCCAGGTATCCTCCGGCCTGTTGGCGCCCCAGGTAGAAGCCCCCAAAGAACTGGTAATGACGGGACGGGCGCCTATGGCGTCGGCGGCGGCCAGGACGGCTACGTTAAGAGCGGGAAAAGAACCGGAAAAATTGACCGCTACCCTATCGCCGCGGCGCACGCCGGCCTCATGCAGCAATTCTACGGTTAAGGCGGCAAAATCAGGATGCAGGGACATTTCCTTGGCTTGGTAAGAACCCATGGTAGTGGTTATGAAAGTATATTCTTCACCTTTGAGCCTTTCGCCCAAAAGGCGCTGCGCTTTCAGCGCCGTAGATACGGCTTTCATTTTGACCTGATAATCTTTTGCCGGTAAAACAATCAGGCTGCGCAGGCAGAAAAACCAAAAAAGAACGGTTAAAAAAGCAAGGCCGGCCAGCCTGAGTAAGAAAGCGGGAGGAAAATTTCTCACAACATGCCCTCCCAGGACAAAGCCGCCAGGCGTGTCAGGAAAACCGCCAGAAACAGCATTAATAGAGTTGCGATAACACCTTGACGGAAGAAATCTTTCGCCAGAAAACCCGGTATCAGATATCCTATGACGGCGACAGCGCCGTCGCCCGGCAAAAATTGCAGATTAAACCAGAAAAGAAATTGACTGAACAGCATGCCGATCAAAAGAAAGAGCGTAAATTGCCGTCTGCCGTATAAAAGCAAACTTCGCCC
>JAISPA010000283.1 GCA_031275255.1 Acidaminococcales bacterium
CGGGGTTTCAAAAACACGGCGCTGCGCCCGTTGCTGGGCGCCATAGGCGGCGTGTTTGTACTTTCTTTTATACTGAGTTTCACCGATTTTGGCATACCGGTTTCCATCGGCGGCACATACAATGTTGTCGCCACTTACCTTTTTGAGGTGATGCTGGGATCCATACCCGATTTTGACCGCGGTTCGGTTATCGCCATGCTGATGCTGACGCCGGTGATTTTCGCCGTGTGGCTGCTGAATTATCTGGAAAAATTCAACTTTCATTATGATTTGGCCGGGCAGTCGGAATTGCCCAAAAACCGGCTGCGCGACAATGTTATGGCCTTTTTTTCCCTGCTGGTTACCGTCGCCGTTTTGGCGGTTTTTTTGGTGATGTTCATCGCTCCTTTTGTGAAAAACTACCCTTACGACCTGACCTTTACCGCGGAATTTTTCACCAGCATGGTTACGGCCGGCGACACGCGCTATATTTATTTTAATTCGGTGCGGGTGGCTTGCTATACCGCTTTTTTCGGTACTTTGCTGGCGTATCTTGCGGCGGTTGTAAACATCCGCTCCCAAATCAGCCCTGAAGCGAAAATAGTTGTGGATGTTTTTGCCATAATGACTAACGCCGTGCCGGGAATGGTACTTGGCCTGGCCATGCTTTTTTTCTTTAACGCCAGCGATTTGAAAGGGACATTCCTGCTGCTGACCGTCTGCAACATCATCCATTTTTTTACTACTCCCTACCTTATGGCGAAAAACTCCCTTTCCAAGCTCAATCCAGCCTGGGAGACGACGGGCGCCCTGATGGGCGACACCTGGCTGAAAACGCTTATGCGGGTTATTGTGCCCAATTCCAAGTCTACGCTGATCGAAATGTTCAGCTATTATTTCATCAACGCCATGGTAACCATCAGCGCCATTATCTTTTTAGTATCGACCGTCACTTCCGTTTTGACCAGCAAGATAAAAGAATTGCAGCATTACGCGCAGTTCAATGAGATTTTTGTTCTTTCCCTGTTGATTTTCGCCACGAACATAATTGTCAAGCTCGGCTGCGATCTGTTCAGCAGAAAAATATCGGCGCACAAAGGCTGAGGCTTTTTCGCCGTTGTTTTTATAGATGAGGATATAAGGCGAAATTTAAAAACAGGAGATGAATGGGTTATGAAAAAGACCAGGATAAAGGCGGTTGTTGCCGCGGCGCTGGCCGTTCTGCTGGCGATTGTATTTGCCGGCTGCGGCGGCGCGCCCGCCGAAAAAGCGGCGCAAAAGGTTGTTGTCTATACCAACGCGGACAAAGAAGCGGTGGACGCCATGCAAAACAGCCTTAACGGCGCCGGTTACGAGGGGAAGTACATCATCCAGACCATGGGCACGTCTGAACTGGGCGGGAAATTATTGGCGGAAGGCAGCAAAATAGAAGCCAACATTATCACCATGAGTTCTTATTTTATCGACAGCGCCCAGCAAAAAAACAACATGTTTGAAAAACTTACTTTTCCTGTTAAAACCATCAGCAAAACCGCCGATTTTTACGCGCCCATCCTCGGCAACACGGGGGCTGTTTTCGTCAACACGGAAGTGATGAAAGCCAAAAATCTGCCCATGCCCAAGTCCTTCAAAGACCTGACTGACGGTAAATACGCCGGATTTGTCTCCATTCCCAACATCATGAATTCTTCCACCGCCTGGCTGCTGACACTGGGCGTTCTCAACCAGTACGGCCCTGACGAAAGCAAGGAAATACTCGGGAAAATCGTCAAAAACTGCGGCCCGCACGTGGAAAGATCAGGTTCCGGCCCCATCAAAAAAGTACGGGCAGGCGAGGTGGCCGTTGGTTTTGGCCTGCGCCATCAAGCGGTAGGCGACAAACTCTCGGGGAAACCGATGGATTTCGTCGATCCCCTGGAAGGCAATTATAATCTTATCGAAGCCGTCGCGGTCGTGAAAAAGCCGGATCAGCCGGCTACGGTCAAACTGGCCATGGAAATGGCCAAAGTTATTGTCGAAAAAGCCAGGCCGGAACTCTTAAAATTATATCCGGTGGCGCTTTATGAAGGAGAAAAAGTCGATGACGCCAACAAGGTCGGCAATCCCAAAGAACTGAAAGAACCGCTGACCGTGGAACTGCTCACCAAACACCAGGAATTTTTCAAAGCGGCCACGCAGTGATTTTCTGCGCTTTATCAAGTTGAAAACACGGCAAGCCGCCTTTTAGGCGGCTTGCTGGAGCGGCAACGGAAACCCCGAGCTTCGGCGGCTGTTCTTTTGCCGCTTTGACGCTGAAATACTGCCTTTATGTGGATGAAAGCAAGGAGGATCGTTTGATGAACACCTACAAACTTCTTACCCCCGGGCCGCTCACTACCACGGAGACCGTCAAGGCGGAGATGCTTGTCGATCGCTGTACCTGGGATGACGACTATAAATCCGTCACGCAAAAAATCCGCCGCGAACTGCTTGCGCTCGGGGCGGTGAAAGAGGATGCATATACCAGTGTCCTGATGCAGGGAAGCGGCAGCTTTGGCGTGGAGGCCGCGCTGACTTCCGTGATCGGGAAAGATGGCAAGTGCCTTTTTGCCATAAACGGCGAGTATGGACGGAGAATGGTAACCATTGCGCAATACGCCGGGCTGAACCACTTGGTTTACGCCGCCGCCTTTGACGAAATACCGTCGGTTGCGGTGATTAAAGATTATTTGGAAAAAGACGGCGATATTACGCACATAGCCATGGTACACTGCGAAACCACCACAGGGATTTTAAACCCGCTGGACGACGTGGCGGCCATAGCCAAACAATACGGCAAGATATTTATTGTTGACGCCATGAGCAGTTTTGGCGGTATTCCGATAAATATCGGCGCCCTCGGCGTGGATTTTTTGATTAGCAGCGCCAACAAATGCATACAGGGAGTGCCCGGATTCAGCTTTATTATCGCCCGCACGGACGAATTGGAAAAATGCCGGGGTATTGCCCGCAGCCTTTCCCTCGACCTTTACGATCAGTGGGCGGCCATGCGCAAAGACGGCAAATGGCGCTTTACCTCGCCGACCCACGTTGTGGCGGCTTTTGCCAAGGCGCTGGACGAACTGGAAGCGGAAGGGGGAATCAGGGCCAGATACGAAAGGTATAAAGCGAATAACGCTTTGCTGCGCAAAAAAATGAAAGACATGGGATTTACAGCTTATCTTGAGGAAAAAGTCCAGTCCCCGATCATCACGACCTTTCTTTTTCCCGCGCCGGATTTCAATTTCCCGGGTTTTTACGGATACGTGAAAAACCGCGGATTTGTCCTCTATCCCGGCAAACTGACCGAAGTTGACACCTTCCGCGTAGGCAACATAGGAGAAATCTACCAGGACGATATTGAAAAACTATGCGCGGTCATCAAAGACTACATGGAAGGGAAAAACAAATGACAACGGAAAAAATTGAGGGCGTCGTTTTCGACTGGGCCGGCACCACTGTCGATTTCGGCTGTTTCGCGCCGGTAAACGCCTTTTTGCGTATTTTTGCGAACGCCGGCGTTTCCGTTACCCTGGAGGAAGCCAGAAAGCCTATGGGTATGCTGAAACGCGACCACATCAAAACCATGCTGGCCATGCCCCGCATAGAGGCGCTTTGGCGGGAGAAAAAGGGGCGCGGTTTCGACGATGCGGACGTCAACGCACTTTACGCGGATTTTGAGCCGATCTTGCTCTCCTCGCTGGCGCGGTATACCGAGCCTTTACCCTGTGTTGTAGAAACCGTAAACATATTGCGCGAAAAAGGCTGCAAAATAGGCTCCACCACCGGTTATACGGACGGCATGATGGAACTGGTGACCAAAGGGGCGCGGGACAAAGGCTATCAGCCGGATTGTTGGTTTACACCTGACGCCACCGGGTCAATGGGTCGTCCCTATCCTTACATGATCTACCGCAACATGGAAAAACTGCGTATTGCCGCGCCCTGGCGCGTACTCAAAGTAGGCGACACCGCCTCCGACATCAGGGAAGGGCTGCAAGCGGCCGTCTGGTCGGTGGGCGTAATAATCGGCAGTTCGGAGATGGGGCTTGACCGCGCGGAATTTGACAATTTGCCGGAAGAAGGCAAAAAAGCGGCCGCCGCGAGAACCAGGGAACTTTTCGTCTCTTACGGGGCGCATTTTACCATAGAAACGATGAAAGAACTGCCCGCCCTTATTGAGCGGATAGACGGGCTGCTGTCCCAGGGTCAAAGGCCTTATGGCAGCCTTTGACCTTGCGCGGGAAGGCGACGTCAACGCCGGGAATCTGCGCAAAGAGTGGCGGCAAACGCTAAGCAGGGAAACGGACGCTCTTTTGCGCGCGGACGAAGCCGTTTTCATGAAACAGTCCATGTCCACGCCCTGTCTTGACGTTATAGCGGACGCGCGGGGATGCTATATTTTTGACCTTTCCGGCAAGCGTTATCTGGATTTTCACGGCAACAGCCTGCACCAGGTCGGCTATAAAAACGAGCGGGTAATCAGGGCGGTAACTGAACAAATGGCGCGGCTGCCGTTCATACCCCGCCGCTATACCGCGGAAATAGCCGTGCGGG
>JAISPA010000001.1 GCA_031275255.1 Acidaminococcales bacterium
TCCAGGGAAGTACGCGGCACACGGCCATGACCGCGAACCCTGCCAAGGCCATGCTCAGCACGTTACAGACGCCGCCCGGTATCTGGAGCATCGGGAGCAGAGTTTTAGACAGCCAGTAGGAGATAGGAGCCGACATGGACGCCGGCAGGATGATTGCAGTGAGCAGCGTCGGAACACTGGGGCCATAAGTCAGCATTAAAGCTGACGGAGTGCTGACCAAAACGATAAAAGTGGCGACCCAGCTGACGCCGTCATGCCCGAGAAGAAACAGGTACCCGAACAGGTACATGTTAAGCAAAAGCGCTCCGGCCTGCGCCGCCAGAACCCAAGGCCAAGTATGGCTTGATCCATAGCAGATGGAAAACCCTCGCTTCACAGAGCCCTTGACAGCAAGCTGCCAAGCAATTACCCCTCCCACAATCACCATGATACTGGAAATAGCGCCTGCCGTGAAATCAGCTTCCGTCCAGTTAATCATAAACCACAAAAACTGCTTTGCCGCATCGGATCCGATTCCATCAATAATGTTTTTGTAAGCAAAAGATGGCATATGCATGCTGGGGATCAGCGGCAGTACTATGTAAAACGCAAACCCAATCGCCACCGTGATCAAAAATCCGACCGGTGACCCATACTTGCGCTTATTTTGCTCAGTCATACAAGGCCCTCCTCAAAACTTAATGGTAACCTCGCTGTACGGTACTTTACATATGTTTTTTCACGTATTTAAAACAAAGTTCGGCTATCCGCCGGATTGAGCGTGGAGCAATATTTTTATGCAACGCTCCGATAACAGCATCGCGGACAAATCTCCCTCAGGTAAAAACAGTCGCCTGCCCCTGACGGCAGGCTTCCCTTTCGCAGGGGCAGGCTATCCGAATCACCGCAGCCGAAGATTATGCCGGTAAGGTGCGTTTACTTTCCATATGCAAACATTGCCAGGTCACCGATGCCGGTGTTAGCTATCATGCCATAGGTAGTTACGAGGCGGCCGGCATCGTAGGCACGGCGGACGGTGCGGTTTTCAAAGCCCGCAATTCTCCCGTTGACAAAGGTATAGGTCGCCAGCTTGTCGAGGCGGTCGATGCAGGTGATATTGGCATAAGCGCCCACACCAAGATGGCCTATTTTCTCATGCCAAAATTCGGTACGGCCGGTAACGTCGCCAAAGTGCCTGGCGACATTCCAAGTCATGGTGGCAACGGAATCTTTCAGGCTGAGAATCCCTTGATCCGCCAGCTCAACAATGCAGGGAACATCGTCCCGCGTATCGCCCGCGCCCTTGAGGGTAGCGTCGTTGGCGCCGTCTGAGATAAGAATCTTGACCTTCCCTTGATTAAGCGCTTCCAACGCTATTTTCTGCGCAGCTTCAGGCACATACATACACTCGCGGCTGCCTCGCCCGGGACGCAACTGAGAGGTGACGAATTCAGCCGTAACACCCGGCTTTTTAATGAGCTCCAAGATAGTCTGAATACTTTCCACCGGGTCTCCGTGCGTACCGCAGCCGGCAAAATCGGCATGACCCAAGTGAACTTGCCGGCCTTTCCCCATTGCAACCACATGTTCCGCGCGGTTAGGGTCTTGAGTATGGCTCATGAACATCATCTTGGCCTCGGTACAAATTCGGTAAACCGCATCAAGATGCTCGTCGGAAAGCAGGAAGTGCCCCATGTGATCCTTAATGCCGACGCAAAGCTGGCCGGTCGAGTTCGAGAAGGCATTACGGGTAATTTTGGTAAAGGCAATGTCAGGATCAAGTTCGCCCTTGAAAAATGCGATCAGATCTTCGGTAGTCGCCATGGTACTCAGTACATTGGAGGCCCCCAAGTACACGCCCACATTCATCGGGACGCCGCGATCCACCTCCGCGCCGATCAAACCGGGAGCAATAAAGGTGTTGCCTGCGCCGGGAGAAAGCCCCATGGTTACGCCGTCGGCAACGCCGCGGATAATAGGATCGGAAGAGACTTCAAACAGGTCATGAAGATGAAGATGCATATCAATTAATCCCGGAACCACCAGCAGATTGGAACAATCGACAATAATATCTCCCTTTTCAGCCTTGATTTCATCCGCCACTTCAACGACGGTATCGCCGATAACGGCAACGTCTTTTATAGAGTCAACATCATTCTTGGGATCGACAACATGGCCTTTCTTGAGGATAGTACGCCCTGTTTTTTTCATATCGCCTATAGTATCAATCAGTTTCCCATTTTTAAAGGTTGCGGTGTTTGTCAGGTAATTCATTCTCATTTGTTTCATTTCCATTAATTCCTTTCGCAATGTCATCCCGCTCTTAAGCCCGCAAATGCAGTAATGTTACGCGGTCCCCCTTGCCGGAAAAAAATCGGCAAAAATCAATCGTAAAACCGGCGTAATTTCTTGCAATCAGGTTGTTCATCTCTGACGAGAGAGCATAGCAAGGTCACCGACGCCGGTATTGCGCAGCATCCCAAACTTGGAGATCCACCCGCCGGCTGTATAGCCCTTACGAACCGCACGGCTTTCAAAAGCGACAATATCTCCGTTAACTATAGTGTAAGCGGCAAGTTTAACTTTCGGGTTGACGACGGTAACATTGGCCGGCGCGCCCGCGCCAAGATGGCCGACTGTTCCCCAAAAATCACAGCCGCTGCGCTTTAGGAGAAGTTCCGACGGATTGCAGGTCATGGACGCGACCGAATCCTTGAGTGTCATAATTCCTTCATCGGCAAGCTCCAATATAGCGGGAATGTTGTCTCTGGTATCGCCAAAACCTTTCATGGTGGCGTCATTTTGTCCATCTGAGACAAGAATTTTCACCTTCCCGTTCGCCAGCGCATCATAAGCAGCCTGCTGCGCCGCTTTCGGCATAATGAGGCCTTCCCGGCAACCGCCGGCAGAGCGCATCATAGTGGAAACAAATTCAGCGGTAATGATTTTACCGTCTATCATATTGATGATAGCCTGCATGCCTTCCAGTGCATCCGTATGGGTACCGCAGCCGGCGGCGGTGGCATGAGCGAGGTGCAGCGGACGGCCTTTGGAAAGAGCGGCAAGGCGGCCGGTATGTTCCGGATCCTGAGTATGGCTCATGAATACAAGCCCGGCTCCGCTGGTAATCTTATAGATGCGCTCAATGCTCTCGTCAGGCATAATAAAGTGGCCCATATGGTCTTTGATCCCTACGCAAAGCATCGCGGTGGTGATAGCAATGCCGTTTCGGGACATCTTGACGCTTAGCGTGTCAGAATCCATTTCACCACGGAACATTTTAATGAGTTCATCGTCCGACAGGCAGGTTCCCAGCACATTGAGCGCTCCGAGGTATACGCCGAGGTTTATGGGAAGTCCGCGGTCAATTTCTGCGCCGAGCAATGAAGGCGCCAGAAAGGTATTCCCCGCTCCCGGAGAAAGGCCCATAGTTACGCCGTCCGCCACCGCGCCAAAGATCGGGTTGGTGGTTACCTCAAAAAGATCGCCCAGATGAAGGTGCATGTCAATCAAGCCGGGCAACACCATCAGTCCTTCGCAATTAAGGATAATATCTCCCTTTTCCGGCTTAATGTCCGGGCCACATTGTACGATTTGTCCGGCGTGAATCGCCAGATCAGCCACACTGTCCAGGTTATTTTTAGGGTCGATCACCCGACCCGCTTTCAGGATAGTTCTGCCGGAATCCCCCGCATTCCTGACAGTATCAATTTGCCGGTTATTTTTGACCGTAGCCAGGACGCCGCTCAAGAAATCCACTTTGTTCTTGTACATCGTTTTCCCCCTTGTTTCAGCCATTCCAAAGCCCCCTTCATAAATTTACGCTATTTTCATTTCACTCCTTCACAGTAAATTTTCAAACAAATACCGGACCGCATCGGGAATGATCACACTTTCGGCCGGAAAGCCCTTCCCCCCTTCCGCGGCAGTGCCGCGGCAATCTTGCAAGTGTTCAAGCCCTACTTGGCGGTTTTCCCCACTATTCCTGCGGGAAACCTTTATAGTTTATAAACGCCGCATTTTTTCATCGGCGTCAGTATATCACTTTTTAGCCTTTTTGGCACTACTTATAGTTTGAACGGTTACGCTTGCTTTTTTACTTGAACCCAATCATTTGCTTAACCTAACCGTGCGGATCATGCCGTCAGGCACGGCCATAAAGCCTTTGAGTTCTTTGACGGCGCCAAAAAGGTTGTTTTCATGATAGAGAAAAATATAGGGCGACTGCTCGATCGCCAGCAAGGTAACTTTATCGTATAAGGCTTTGCGTTTAGACTCGTCTGTTTCCCGGCGCGCTTCGTTTAAAAGCCCGTTCATTTCGCTGTTGTTATATTTCATATAGTTAAAGGAGCCGTTGGCGATAAAACGGTCGTAACTGTTCTGATCCGGATCGGCCCGGCCGCTCCAGGTTATATAAATTACATCAAAATTGCCTTTGGCGGCTTTATCCAGAACCGTGCCAAAATCCACCTTTTCCAAAACGGCGTTTATCCCGGCCGGTTTGAGCATGTTCTGCAAAACCTGGATTATCTGCTGGGCCACAGGGTTGATGTCCGTCGTCAGGGTAAAACTGAACCCGCCGGCGAGTCCGGCTTCCTCAAGCAAGCGTTTGGCTTTGGCGGGATCGGGTTTGGACGGTTTGTCAATCTCGCTGTTATACGCCAGGTTGCCGGGCGAAAACGCCGACCGCCCCGGCGTGCCTATGCCGCTCAGCACCACTTTTACGATCGCCTCGCGGTCGATCAAAGCCTCCACCGCCTGCCGTACCAGAACGTTATCAAACGGTTTGCGGACGGTGTTGAGCGCAATGCCGCCGAAACCCGGACTGGGCAGATTGATCAGGGCAATTTTCGGGTCGTTGGCGTAATTGGCCGCCTCATTGAAAGGGAAACGGTTGGAAAGATCTACCTGTCCGCTTTTCAGGTTGACCAGCGCCACATTGGCGTCCGGGATGATCTTGTAAATGATTTTTTCCGCTTTGGGCGAGCCGGCCAGCCAGTAATTTTTGTTTTTCTCCAGCGTTATGGTCGCGCCGCGCACTCTTTCCTTATAAACGAAAGGGCCGGTTCCGACAGGAGCGTTCATGAAATCGGCCCCCAGTTTTTTTACCGCCGCCGGCGAGGCCATCATGCCGGAACGGTCGGTAAGGATGGACAGAAAGGGCGCGAACGGGCTTTTTAAAGTTATCTCCACCGTATGGCTGTCCGCAGCGGTGATCGCGTTTATCTGGCTCAGCTCGTTTTTTCGCAGGGATGTGCTGTCATTCCTATACCGTTCCAGATTGAATTTTACCGCTTCGGCGTTAAAATCCGTACCGTCGTGAAACTTGACGTTTTTGCGCAAATAGAAAGTGTATTTTTGGCCGTCAGGGGAAACATTCCACTTTTCGGCCAGCATGGGGATGATTTCGCCTTTTTCGTTCAAATCGGCGAGTTTGTCAAAAATGCTTTGAAACACATGCCTTTCCACAAAAGCACCGGATACCAGGGGATCAAGTTTAGGAGGATCCTGATAGAGCGAAATGTTGATGACGCCATCCCACTTCGCGGCGGGCGGTTCGGCGCTCTTGCCGCCGCAAGCGGCGGTAAGGACGCTTATAGACAGAACCAGGCAAAACAGAATTGATTTTTTCACAATTAATCGCTCCCCTCTTGTTACTGAACGAGACTTTATTCAGCGGTAGCTTCAAATCCCGCCGGATGCCAGTTCAATGACAAATCACGGCAATTCATAAGCCGCCTGCTTCAGTACGTCGAGCGATATTTCCATCCGCGCTGTTTTGAGCGGATCTACCACCTGACAGACGCACAGGTTGCCTTCAACGGAAAGAAGCATGGCGGCGGCGGTTTTATCCATACCCAACGCGCCGGTCAAAAAATCCTGCATGTTGCGCGCGGCCAAAGACGCGGCTTCATCCAGCGTCACGGCGGAAGCAATCGTCATCAGTTCCCCGCCTTCCGCTAAAAGAGGCAAAGGCAGTTTCAGGCCTTTTATCACTTTGAAAGACACCGTAACCTCCCCGGGAATTTCCAGACCGCAAACCACCACTTCGCCGTCGCCCATAAGCGCGTGCAGATCGCCCAAAGCAAAAAGCGCGCCTTTGACAAAAACCGGCAGGTAAAGCACGGCATTTTTAACGATGCGCTTGCAGTCCATGTTGCCGCCGTGCATACCCGGCGTACCGGTAGGAATCGCTTCCGCCGGCGGCGCGACGCCTATAACGCCGACCATCGGACATAGCGGCAGCGCGCGGCATAGCGGGCCGCCGGCCCGCGGCCAGGCAAAAACCGCACGGCCGTCTTTTATCGGCACTATCCTGGTAACTTCGCCGACGCCGTCCGGCAAAGCGCCAAAGCCCGGCGCACTGCCGATCACTCCCTTGTCCGCCACTTGTATGTTGAGAATATCCACCCGCAGAATATCGCCCGGTTCCGCCCCTTCGATAAATACCGGACCGGTCGCCGGATTAATGTGTTCCCAACTGACGCTGGTAAAAGGGACGCTTTCCGTTTCCAGGCGGTTGCTGAAACAATCTTTTGTGGCAAAACATACGGGCGTTCCCTGTCTCACCGTCATGGCCGGCGTCGCTTCCTTCGACATGGCCAGCACATAATTTTCGGCGGGTATAAAGACCTTTTCAGCCATTTTCCACCATCCTCCCATTATTTTCGGCAAAAATAAAACACGTCCTAACGGTTGAAAACCAGGGTTTTGATCACTACCGGCAAAACGCGGCCGCCTCCTACCGGCGCGCCGATGTCAATATAATCCCCTTCTCCGGGGGTTATACCGTCAATGCAAACAAGAGAGCGTCCGGGTGCTTTTACGCGAATGGCGTTACCCAACGCCTGCGCTATGTCCTTTTCCAATATAACGGTCAAAGGGAACTCCGGTGTGAGCGCCTCCCCCATTGCGCTTAAAAGCAGCGCCGCCAGTTTCTGTATATCAAGAAAATGAAAATACCCGCCGCCGGAAAGAGCCAGCGCAAAATGCGCAAAGCCGTCGGGAGTTTTGTAAAAGGACGCCTTTTTTTTAATCGCGCCCACGATCGACCCTTTCTCCTCCTCGGCGGCGGAAAGTTTTAAAATCGGGATGTTTTTGACCGGCAGCACAGAGCGGTCAAAAGCAACCGTACTGCCGCTGATTTGAGTCGCGTACATGCCCGCGCCGGCAACGGTGGCGCGAATGGTCTCGTCTGGACAAAAAACGCGTAATTTATCATAAAACAAACTTTTTCGCATCTCCTGCGCCAGCAGCACGCCGACGTCGTCAAAGGCAAACGGATTGTCCGGCCCGTTTTGGTATATACATTCGGCTACCCCGCCGGAAAAAGTGACAATATCCACCGGAAAGGCATTTTGCATATCTTTCGCGCCGCCGGTAAACAGCATGGGCAAAACATCGTCTTTTTCCCGCAAACCGAACAGCCCCTCCAACATTTTGACCAGCGCGGCGCATAATTCACGCAGCGCCGCCGCATCGGCTTTTGCGCCTTCTTTCACCGGCAGGCGGTACCTGTCGGCCAAAAACTGCATTTTGCCGCAGATATATGATATCCGGCCTTCGGTTATTTTAATCAGCCGTCCGCCGATATCAAGGCAGGTTACCGCAAGCAGTTCCCCGTTGCGGAAAATCGAAATGTTGGTTGTGCCGCCGCCGATGTCAAGATTCGCCACCGTCGCGTTCTCCCGCCCGCTCAGGCGGCCGGCGCCGGCGCCCCGGCCGGAAAGAACGGACTCCAGGTCAGGCCCGGCCGTTACAACGACAAATTCCCCGGCCAAATTACCCATAAGCCGCAATACTTCAGCGGCGTTACTTTTTCTGGCCGTATCGCCGGTAATGATCACTGCGCCGGTTGTTACCTCCTCAGCCTTTACGCCCGCCCTGTCATATTCGGCGCTGACGATCCAGCAAAGAGCGGGAGCGTCTATTTCCGTAGGTGAAGCCAGCGGCGTGAAATAAACGGCGCTTTTATAGATCAATGTTTTTTCTACAATCGCGATTTTCGGAACGGCGAAAGCGGACGCCGCATTGGCCAGAGTCAGCCTGCTGAAAACAAGCTGGACGGTCGATGTGCCTATGTCTATGCCCACGCTTAAAATGTCCTCGGCCAAGGCTGGCATCCTTTCCTGCTGTCTCCCGGCTAAAATCACGGCATTACAGTATCACAACTTCAAATCGTGCACAGACAAAACTTTCTGCCTGAGCATCCGGTCCGCTACATGGGCGATATAAGCTCCGGCTTCCACCGGCGGCGTTCCCGCCTGATGAATGTTGGCGATAACTATATTGTTGTTTTCCGGCATACCCGGATAACCCATATAGGAAATATAGGCGCTCATGGATTCGGCGGTGGCGAGACCGGGCCTCTCGCCGATCAGAACGATCGTTACCTTGGCGTCCAGCGCTGCGGTTATTTCATCCATCGCTCTTACCCTGCCGTAGCGCACAAAAAAAGGCGTACCGTAATCTATCCCGCCGGCTTTCAGCCCTTGCAGAGCGCCTTGCAGCACATCTTCGGCGTTGGCTTCAATCGCCGCGCCGGAGAGTCCGTCACAGACGTAAAGCTGCACCGTGGGGGCATAGCGGCACCTATCCCGAATGAGCGCAATGGTTTCGGCGGAAAATTTTCTCCCGAGATACGGTTTGGTCA
>JAISPA010000003.1 GCA_031275255.1 Acidaminococcales bacterium
ATAGAGCATTTCCGCCGCCAGCGCGTAAATCATCATCTGCGGCGCGTATTCTTCCGCTTTGCCCTCAACTTCCCTGTCCGTCTTGTAGTCTGTCAGCACCAGGCCGTTGTTTCCGTCAAAGGCCAGGCTGTCTATGCTGCCGGAGAACCATAAAGGTTCGCCGCCGCCGGTCAGAAGCGGCAGCTTAAAGGCCACCTCGCGCAGGGGTTCCATGGCCGCCGTCTCCCGCCAAAGCGGGTGGTTTATGTAAAGCGGCAGCCATTGCGCTATATCCGCGCACGCCGCGCCGCCATGGCCGGCGCCGAGATATTGCGCGCAAGCCCTGTCCAGTGCTTCCCGGAAGGTATATTCCCCTATGCCGGCCAGGACGGCGTGCGCTATAAGCCCCTCCACCCGCGGCGGCAGACCGCCCGGACGCGTCGGCTCCCGGCCGCCGCCGGCCGGCTGATATTCGGGCAGGGCGGCCAGATGTTTATAATAAAACAGTTTCGGGCAGTGCCGGTAGTCGTTCAGGGCCGTCGCCGAGAAAAAGAACTTGTTTGCGCCCGCCCAAGCTATGGGCTGCGTGCGGCGCAGAAGCTCCGCAAAATCCTCCGGCCCGTCCGCCGGCGGAGGAGTTTGCGCCGCAGGCGGCGCACTTTGCGGGGTTTTTTCGCCGCTACAGTCCTTGGGCAAATCAAGGTCTGCCCGTATAATTATTTTGCTTTCGCCGCCGCGCAAAAAGCCGTCGCCGCAGTTTTCAAAACTGTCGTAGAACCATTGCAGCCAACTTTGCGGTTTTACCTGGCCGGCGCTCAGAATGAGTTTGTCCCGGGCGCGGGTCATAGCCACGTAAAGTAGCCGGCGCATTTCCTGAATGTTTTTGCTTTTGCTGCTTTCCCGCGCCTTGACAAGCGACCCGGCCGGCCGCAATTCGCCGCCGCAGCGCACTTTTATGCCCAGCCCGTATTCCCCGCCGTACAAGAACGAACTGCGTTCGGCCGGAAAGGCCGCCCCGCAATCGGCCAGCACGACCGCTTTAAATTCCAGCCCCTTCGCCTTGTGGACGGTCAGCAGTTTGATCGCGTCGCTCCCTTCGTCCTCCAGTTGTTCCAGCCCCTCGCGCGCCTCAATCTCCAGCAGTTCGTCGATATGGCCGATAAAATCCCCCAGCCCGCCGTTGGTTTCTTGCTCGAAGGCAAAGGCTATGTCGATAAATTTTTCTATATTCGCGTATTTTTGCCTGCCATCGGGATAGGACAAAAAAATTGCCATGATGCGCAATTCTTCGATAGCGGCGCGCAGCAGCGGCCCTACGGACAAAATGCGCGCCGCCCGCAGGAGTTGTTCCAGAATCGCCGCCGCCCGCTTTGCCAGCCGCTTTTGTCCGTCCGGCAGGGCGGCGCAAGGAAAGTTTTTCAGTTTGTGCCAGAAAGCACCTTCACCGGCGGCAAGGGCGATCAGAGTTATCGTACAGTCGTCTATCCCGAACAGGGGGGAACGCAACAGGCCAAGGAGCGGCAGGTCGCGCAAATGGTTTTCCAAAAAGCGCAGCAGGTTGAGCATGTCGGTTATTTCCGCCGTTTCAAAAAAGCCCTGCCCGTCGATAAGGCTGTACGGCGCGCCGGCCGCGTCCAGCGCGTCCGTGTAGGCCGCGAGGTGGGTACGGGCGCGCAGGAGTATGGCCATATCGGCAAAAGCGAAACCTTCGCCGCGCAAAAGGAGCAGCCGCCGGGCGATCGCCGCCGCTTCCGCCTCGTGGGCGCTGCCCGCTGTTTCAGGCGGCAGGAGAAGCTCCACCGGCTCGCAGGTAGCTTTTTCGGCAACCCTGCCGGCGCGCATCGGTTTGTATTCCATATTTCCTATGCACGGCAGGGGAGAGGAAAAAAGATGGTTGCAAACGGCGACGATCTCCGCCCGCGCGCGGAAATTGTCCGCAAGCTCTATTTGCGCGCCGCCGTTTGCCAGCATGTCGCGGCGCACCCCGGCAAACACGCTGACGTTTGCCCCCCGGAAACGGTAAATGGACTGCCTTTCGTCGCCGACGACAAACAGTTTGTCGCCGCACAATTTTTCCGCGTCGCCCCCGGCCAAAAGATAGGCGATCTCTTTTTGCGCCTGGTTGGTGTCCTGAAACTCATCGATCATTATATGCCGGTATTTATCCATGTATTTGGCGCGCAAAATCCTGTCCTTTTTGAGAATTTTCAGCGGCAGGCTTTCCAGGTCGGAAAAGGTCAATACCCTCTGCCGCTTTTTCAAGAGCGCGAATTCTTCCGCACAAACCTTTAGCGTCTCCGCCCAGCAAGGCATAATTTTCAGCGCCCGGCAGTCGTGGCAGTCGCCGGTAATTTCCCCCCACGCCGCCTTAACGTCTTCTATCAACGCTTTGGCCTTGCCCTGCCGGCGCAGCTTGCCGACCAGCCCGCCGACAAAGCGCATGGCCTCCTGCCCTTCAGGCAAGGCGTCCAGGGCTTTTTTTATCGCCGCAAAGCTGCGGCTTATTTCCGCCAGCGCGGCGCCAAGCCTTATGGCCTTTGGTTCGTCCGCGCCGGACGGCAGGGCGGACAGCGCCGCTAAAAACTTCTGTTTGCCCGCCGCCAGCCGCTCATGTGCGCCGCGACAGCCGGCGGCCAGCCTGCCCAAAAAGCCGGCGTCGGACGTCTCGTCCGTGGTGAATTTATCCATAACGCTTTTCGCGTATTGAAACACGCGGTAATAGCCGTATTCTTCGCACAAGGCGGCAAACGCGCCGCTTCCCGGCAACAGCCGGGCAAAGGCGGTTTGCGCCGCTTCCGCCAGCAACAATCGCGCCCCGCTTTCGCCCACTATCTGCACGTCCGGGTCAACGCCGGCGAGCATCGGGTTGGCGCGGACGATTCCCGCGCACAAGCCGTGAATGGTGCCGATATAAGCCCTGGGCAGCAGTTCCCTTTGCGTCAGCCAGTTAAGTTCCCCGGCCGCGTCGCCCGCCTGGGCGCACTCCTCGGCGCGTTCCGTCATCTTTGCGCGGATGCGCCCGGCCATTTCCCCCGCCGCTTTCTCCGTAAAGGTTATGGCCAGAATACGGCGGCAGTCCGCGCCGCCGGCCAGAAGGCGGATATAGCGTTCAACCAGCGCCCGGGTCTTGCCCGAACCCGCGCCGGCCACTACCGCCGTATTGACATTTACGCTGTTTATCGCCCGTATTTGTTCAGGCGTGTATTCATTCATCTGTATCCTCTGTTTCTGCGGCAATCCGGCCTTTGCGGCAGACGGTCAGCCCGGCGCACCAGACAGGGCATTTGCCGCCGCCCGGAAGCGGCGGGAAGTTTCCCGCGCCTATGTTGTCAATAATTTCCGTCAGGCGGCAGAGAAACATTTCC
>JAISPA010000018.1 GCA_031275255.1 Acidaminococcales bacterium
AGCGCCGCGCAAAGGAAAGTTTCTTCGCGCGGGAAAGCGTTGAGCGGCAATTCCCCGGCCAGATAGACGCTGCCTAGTTCAAAAAGCGCCGCGTCTTCGTTGCGATGCGCTAGGTTATATGCGAGAGCGCCCCAAAGGCTGGGCGCCAGGGTCGTGCGCATGACGGCAAAATCGTCCGCTATGGGATTCAAGAGAGGTATCGCCCGGCGGCGCGGGTCATCGGCCGCCAGTTCCAATTTGTCGATTTTTCCCCGGCCGATAAAGCTGTACCCGATAATTTCATTAAGCCCGGCGGCTGTCAGCAAATTCTTGACGTTTCCGGCGAGCGCGCTCAAGCGGCTTTGCCCGCCCTGCGTCATGACCGATTGCGGCAAAGTTCCGGCTATGTTGTCAAATCCTACGCTTCGCGCTATTTCTTCGCTGATGTCGGCGTCCTCCTTCACGTCGTTGCGCCAGCTTGGCACAGTTATATCCAGGTTTTCGCCGTCTGTTTCCACCCGGAAAGCGAGGTTTTCGAGTATGGCGGCCATGCGGCCAATTGGCAAGTCCGCCCCGATCCGCTTGTTCATGGCGGATTTGGTTGTCCGCACTTTTATTTCGCCGATTCGGCCGGGATAGTTGTCGATCTTGCCGGCGCAGGCTTTGGCCGCGCCGATATCCACCAGCAGTTGGGCGGCCCGGTCGAGCGCGGCGGTAATGTTCTCCCTGTCTATACCGTGAACAAAGCGCGCGGAGGCTTCGCTCGCCAGGCCGAGCGCACGGCTGGTCCTGCGCGTTTGCGCCGGATCAAAACAGGCGGCTTCCAAAAGCACATATTCGGTGGCGGCGGATATTTCCGTGGCAAGTCCGCCCATCACGCCGCCCAGCCCGATAGCTTTGTCTTGATCGGCTATGACGATCATGCCTTCCGCCAGCGTCCGTTCGCCGCCGTCAAGGGTAACGAGTTTTTCGCCCGGCGCGGCGGACCTGACGATCACGGCGGAACCGGCCAGGGTCTGGCTGTCGTAGGCGTGCATGGGCTGGCCCATTTCCAGCATGACGTAATTGGTAACATCGACGACGTTGTTTATCGGGCGCATATCGGACAGCCGCAGACGGTTTTGCAGCCAGAGAGGGGAAGGCTGTATTTTTATGCTGGTAAGCGTCCGTGCGGTAAAGCGCGGGCAAAGACGGGGATCGGCTATTTTTATTTCCACGGCGGGCATTGCCCCGCCTTCTTCTTTGACCGCCGCGTTTGGGTACCTGACCTTGCCGCCGCACAATGCGGCTACTTCGCGCGCCACTCCTATCATGCTCAGGCAATCGCCGCGGTTGGCGGTAAGTTCCAGTTCCAATACGGCGCCGTCCAAGGAAAGCGCCTCTTTTATATCCAATCCGGCCAAGGTATCCGGCGGCAATACGAATATCCCTTCCCGCTCCTCCGGGCGCAGCAGCTTATCCTCTATCCCCAGTTCGCCCGCCGAACAGAGCATTCCTTCCGAATTTACGCCGCGTAAAACGGTATTTTTTATCACCCGCCCGCCGGGAAGCATTGCGCCGTCCAAGGCCACCGGCACGACCGCTCCGGGAGTTAAATTGCCCGCGCCTGTAACTATGTTAAGCGGAACCGCCACGCCGACGTCAACGGCGCAAACCGACAGTTTCCCGGTTTGCGGGTGAGGGGATATTTCCGCTATTCGGCCCGTTTTTACGCCTTTTATCCCCACGCCCGGATAAATTACCTTTTCCACGGCTATCCCGGCGCGGGTCAATTTCTCCGCCAATATTTCCGGCTCATACTCTACATCAACATATTCTTTCAGCCAGTTTAACGCCACTTTCATTACAATACCGCCTCCCGCTCAAACTGCCGGATGAACCGCAAGTCGTTTTCAAAAAACAAGCGCAAATCGTCAATGCCGTAAACCAGCATGGCTATACGCTCCACGCCCATCCCAAAAGCGAACCCGCTCATTTTTTTGCTGTCGTATCCGCTCATCTCCAATACGCGCGGGTGTACCACGCCTGAACCGAGTATTTCCAGCCAGCCGGAATTTTTGCACACCCGGCAGCCCTGCCCGCCGCAGATGACGCAGGATATATCCACTTCGGCGCTTGGCTCGGTAAAAGGGAAATAACTCGGGCGCAGGCGTACTTTCGTCTCCGGGCCGAACATTTCCCTGATAAAAAGTTCCAGCGTCCCTTTAAGGTCGGAAAGCCCGACGTCCCGATCGACCAAAAGTCCTTCCACCTGGTGAAACATGGGCGAATGGGTAGCGTCGTAGTCGCAGCGGTAGACCTTGCCGGGCGCGATCATGCGTATGGGCGCGCCCGGCTCGTTGCCGCGCATGACGCGTGCTTGGACGGGCGAGGTGTGCGTGCGCAGGAGATATTCCCCGGTTATGTAAAAAGTGTCCTGAGCGTCGCGCGCCGGGTGGTCTTTCGGCAGATTGAGCAGTTCAAAATTATAGTAGTCGTTTTCTATTTCCGGCCCTTCGCGCACCGCAAAGCCCATCCGCACAAAAATGCTTTTTATCCTGTCCATAACCAGCGTAACAGGATGCAGCCGCCCCCTGGGCGGACGGCGGCCGGGCAGGGTAATGTCGGCCTTTTCCCGCAGCAGACGTTCTTTAAGTTCTTTGCGGCTGATTTCCTCTTCTTTTTGCGCCAGCAGGCTTTCTATCCGCGCCCTTACACTGTTGACCGCCTGCCCGAAACGCGGGCGCTCTTCGGCCGGCAAGCCGGACAATCCGCGCAAAGCGGCGGTAAGCGGCCCTTTCTTGCCAAGATACTTCACTTTAAGCTCATTGAGCGCGGTCAAACTGCCGCAGGCGGAAAGATCCGCCTGCGCCTCTTTTTGCAGCGCTTCCAACTGTTCTCTCAATTTTTACGCCTCCTGTTGAAAATAATGTTCATAACGCGGCAGAAAGATTGCCGGCCGTTGAATTTTCACGCGTGCAACCTATTGCCCCGTAACACCTAAAAATTTACCAACCGCCGGTCTTTTTCCCGCCGGGCGGCGTTGCAAAGCCTCGCCTGCTTTTGAAGGCCAAGGACGGCCAAATGCCGAATTTACCATGGACGGCCGAAATTCGGCGGAAGGCCAAGGACGACCAAATGCCGAATTTGCCATGGACGGCAGGCATCCTGCCGGGTTCGCCTATCTTTTGCGCCTTGCCCGGCAAAAAAATCCTCGCCGTTCGCCGACAACCTTTAGGTGTTACAAAGTACCATTCGTTAAAAAACAGAAAAGCCCGCCGCCCTTATAGGGGCGAAAGGCTCGCGGTACCACCCTTGTTTATCACTTTTCTTCTTAACGCGAAGTTACGTTTTTGCCTACTTTTAAGAATATTTCAGCAAAAAACTCCGGGACGAACTTCACCGTAGGCGGCGGTAGGCTCTCGCAGCCAGGGAGCCTTTTTCTGCGCGGGCCGGTCTGCGGTTACTTTGTCCCTTCATTGTTTTGGCGTATTAGTTGCAGCTGACTCTTATATTACCCCGTAACACCTTAAAGTTTACCAAACGCCGGTTTTTTCCCGCCGGGCTTTGCAACAAAGCAGCGCGGCAAACCGGTCCGCAAAACTTATCCATGTTTTAACCGGGGAACGATGTTGCTTTTTGATTGCACCATCACTTTTTCATTATACCACAGACAAACAGGCAATGGCAATATCAGCCGCCGCCTCTGGCCTGATAAATAAACAGCGCCGCGGCAGCGGCGGCGTTCAAGGATTCCGCCCGCCCTTTCATGGGTACGGACACTTTGTGTTTGGCGGCCTGCGCGAAAAAATCGCCCACCCCTTGCGCCTCACTGCCCAGAACGACTGCCGCGCGGCCGGAAAAGTCCGTCTGATAAATGGTTCGCGCGGCACGGGGCGCGGCGGCGAAAACGGTAAACGCCTGCGCTCGCAGCCAGGCGAGGATGTCCGTATTGGCGCAACCTTCAAGCACCGGCAGGTGAAAGGCCGAACCCATAGCCGCGCGCAAGGTTTTCGGCGAAAAAAGATCGGCGCAGTTTTCCGCAAGGATAACCGCGTCAATACCGGCGGCGTCCGCAGTACGGATGATCGCGCCAAGGTTGCCGGGGTCTTTAAGGGCGTCCGCCACTATGACAAAACTTTCGCCATGCAGGGGAATGTCCTCCAGGGCAAAGGAAAACTTATCAAAAACCGCCACCACCGGCTGCGGCGTTTTGGTATCGGAAAGTTTTCTGATGATCGCGCCGGATACGGCAAACAAAGCAGTTCCG
>JAISPA010000046.1 GCA_031275255.1 Acidaminococcales bacterium
CGGCGAAACCGCCTTCCCCCCGGTACCCGTCGGAGAGAAGTTTGTATCTTTCGGTGAAATTGTTTTTCATTTTTCGCTTTTCCTTCCGGCAAGTTCAATGGTTTTTCAGTCCGCCCAAAAAGGGCAAGGCGCAAGAAGCGGCGAGGCTTGGGGTGTGGATAGTACGCGCCGGTACAGACGCGCCCCAAACACAGCCGCGACAAAGCGGCTTGCCTTTTTTCGGCGGACTGCCTAATAGTTCACCCGCAAAGGGCTTACCCCCCGCGCCCGGCGCAAACGCGCCCAGTTGACCGCCTGGGTCGCTGCGTCCACCTGATCGTCGTTTTTACCTTCAGGAAAGCGGGCGAACTCGGCCAGGAACTCTTTGACCCAGGGGAACACCGGATCGGGCAGGTAGACGTTGCCCGCCTCGATGTCCGCCGACGCCGCCCAGCAGCGCGCCTCTTTGCTTCCCTCGGGGTTTACGGCGATCACGCCGGAAAAATCCTGTTTCAAAGTGTCGATGACGCCGGGGCCGTTGGCCTTGTCCTCAATGAGGATGGCGCGGGCGGTTGGCCACTTGTCCCGCATGTTCGCCACTTCCCGCAAAGTGCGGGGGAAGTTCAGCTTGTCTCTTACCTGATCCAAAAGGTAAAGCGACGGCCCCAGCGCCCCCCAGACCTGCCCCACCACGTAGTCGTTCGCCTCGCCGCCCTTGAAGGCCATATCCCAGGACTGGAAGATGAGGTCGAAAGACTGCGGCGGGACATGGTAGAACCGCCACCAGTCGTTTTTGATGATGTTGCCCTCGGCGGGCAAAGGGTTCTGTTGGTAGAGCGCGTTCCAGGTGCGCTCGCCCACGGTGGCTTTCTGCCGCGCCGCCCATCTTGCATCAAACCCGTGTTCCGGCCAGAGGGTTTCGCCGGGCTTTCGCCCCAGGGCGTCCGCGCCGCCGTCTTCGGCGATACAGGGCAGACGCACGATGTGCCATTTTTCGCCGTTGGCCTCGGCTTCATCCAATATCCGCCCGGCGATGTCGTCTTCGCGCCAGCGGGTCATTATAAGGATCACCGCCGCGCCGGGGTGCAGGCGCGTCTGCAAGGTGTCCTGCCATTCTTCCCAGACCCGCCGGCGCATGGCCTCCGACTCCGCCTCCTGCCGGTTCTTGATAAGGTCGTCGATTATGAGCAGATCCGCCCCTTCGCCGGTGATGGAACCGCCGAGGCCGACCGAAATCATGCCGCCGGCGTGCCCGGCGATCTCCCATTTGGTCTTGCTCGACTGATCCGCGCTGACGCCGATGCCGAAAATCCTGCCGCCGAAATCCTCAATCTTGCGCCGGTTCAAAAGGCCGAACTTCTCCGCGAACTGGATGCCGTAGGACACCTCAATAACCCGCGCGTCCGGATGCCTTCCTAAAAACCAGCTGGGGAAAGTTTCTGTTACCGTCTGGCTTTTGCCGTGGCGGGGCGGCATAAAAAGCATGAGGCGGGTTATTTCGCCCCGCTCTACCGCTTCCAGCTTCTGGCAGATGAGCGTGTGAAATCTCGCAGCCCTCCAGCGCCCGCGGTGTACCCGCTCGCAGTATGCCTGGTAGGAGTTTCGTTCCCTCTCATAGTCCGCCGACTTCCTGCTCTGCGGCACAAGCTCGGCGATGAAGGGCTTTTTCTTTTTCATGGGCGATTCTCCTTTTCATCTTGGGGGAAAAAAACACGGAAACACGGGGAAACGAGGAAACAAAAGGCCACTTGCAACGCAAAAAAAGCAATTCCCTTGGCAATTTCTTCCATTTGCAAAACCCCTTCCCTTTGTGTATAGAAAAGTGCGCAAGAGCTTCTCAAACAAAAAATCACCTTTCCTCCGCCAAGTCATTCAGTATCTTGTCCACCTGCCCGGCAATTTTCTCTTGCAGTTCCGGCAGCTCGGCCAGCTCAATTTTCAGTTGGTCTTTTATCTTCTGCCCGGCCACTTTGAGCATTTTCTCAAATTGCAGTTTCAGCCGCTCCCGCCCGGTGGCCGAGCGTTCCAGCGTCGCGATGAGCTTGCCCGCCTGCGCCAAGTCAAGCTCGGCAAACTCGTCGTCCGCCGCCGAAACGCGCTCCAAAAGGCCGGCCATCATCACCTGGTTGGCCACCTCCGCCATCTCCGTGCCGGGGCTTTCCCGGAGCGCCTCCACCAGGACGCGCGTTTGTTCCCGGGCGCGCCTTAATTTTTCGGCGGCAAACTCGAACGACCTATTATACCGGTGCAAGGCAGAAGTCGAGACGAACTCCCCGGCGTCGGCCACCGCCGCCGCTATGTCCTCATAGGTGTACCCGCCGGCCAGCATACGGTCGACCATTTCCTTGCATTTGAGGCTTTCCACCTTGTAGTGGCGGCGCTGCTCGCGGCTCACCTTACGTGCACTCCCGGATCGCTGATCGTCTTCTCCAGAAGGTCTATCCCCCTGGCGGTCAGGGTTACCAGCGCGATCGGCGTGCCGGTGACTTCAAGTTGCGACTTTTTACATTTTACGTATTCACGTTCCTCGAGGTACCGCAAATGCCCTTCGATTTGGGTAAGGCTCTGTTGCATCCCTGCGTCCACCAAAAATACATCTATAACGTTGGAGCCGATCGGTCGCGGGTAGCTGATTTTTGCGACTTTCAGGACATAACCCCTGATTTCTTTGTTCGCTATGCTTTCAAACACTTGTTTCCTCCTAACGGCCACGGATGACCAGCTTTTTTAATGCCCGGCTCTGCTGGCTTCCAGTAGCCTGTCCAGTTTATGATCTAAGTTAGCCGTGTTCCTTATATAGTCCTCGCGCAACACATAGTTGAGCGGCAGCGAAGTTTTGAGTGAGGTTATTTCACCGCGCAGCGCGGCCAGTTCGCTTTTCTGCTCCGCCATGTCCCTGTCTATGCGCTCATGCAACTTTTTGAGAAAATAGCCAATGACGCCCATCAGCAGCAGCGTCAGCGTTTGCCAGACCATAAAAAACTCGTTCATCTCTTGTCCCCCTTCCTTTGCCCTTCCAGCAGCCTTTCTATGTACCAGACGGCCTTGGCCAGGTCTTCAACTCCGCCTTTTTTCTTCCATCTCCATAAATACTTGATGGCGAGCCCGTGCAGAAAGCCTCTATGCCCAATAGGTGGCCGGTCGCCGCTTCAATCGCGTCTATACACTCAATCGGCCCGGTTGTGTAGTGCGCCGGGTGGTTGACATTGTCCGGCATCTGTCTTTCCCCTTTCATAGCTTTTTCACCGTCAGCACGGCGTACAGGCGATCCCCTTCCAGTTCCACGTGGTGCAGCCGCTCTATCCTTATCTGCCGCCCGGATTCCACCAGATGCACGGTTTCCCCCTCCTTGATCCACGCGCCGCCTTCCCTGACTGCGACGCAATACCGGCCGACGCTGCTTTTTCGCCCCTGCCAGCCGGTATATGCCCACAGCCCGGCGAATACCGCCCAGCAAGCCATCAGGCCCCACGCCAACGCCTCCATGCCCAAATCCCCTTTCGCCCAAAACAAAAACCGCGAGGCTTGCGCCTTGCGGTTTTACGCTATAAAAATTCCATTGTGGATAGCATAACATGATTTTGTAAACGAAGTGTCTGATTTTTGTGCCGGTTTTGTCTGATTTTAGTCTAAAAATGCCCCGGTTTTCGCAAAATTTGTGAAAATTTTCAACTCCAGTATCTTGAATTTGCCGGCGTTAAAAATATGCCCGAACCTTTTTCCGTATACCAGTCTCTCATGTTTTCCAGCCTTACCCAGCCTTCCAGCCCGTTTTGCGGCGATTTGAGACAAAGCCACAACTCCGTGCCGTTCGTGGCAAACTGGTTCGTTTTCATTTCTATTTCCTGTACCTTGCCGTCCAGCCAAACGGAGTAGATGCCTTCGCCCCGGTAAGTCAGGAAATAAAAAACGCTGTTTCCGACAACGACCCTGTTTTTATATGGAAACGTATGCAATTCAAAAGCCGTTATCCGGGCCGTCCAGCCCTCTGGTATGGTCGCTATAGCCGCGCTGTCCGTATAGGGCGCCGCGCGCAAATGAATGTCTTTCTTGGGTCTTACCACGCAATTAAGAGGATGCGCAGACAATTCCCCGCCCACGGTGCTGTGCAAAATTATCTTGTCGGGCGGGTCTTGGGCTTGCGCCGTCCCGCATAACAAAAAAACAGCTAAAACCGTAAGTGTCAGTATCTTTTGCATAACGCGCCGCCTTTCTCTGCCTTGGTTTCCTGCGCCAATCATAGCACAACCCGTTTAAAAAATCTATTCCATAAAAACTGTTTCCAACCATTTTTGCGTAAAAACTTTCTGCTTGCCGTCCTCCAAATCCGCCGCCCAGCCGCCTTTTGCCGGCTTGGCTTCTGCGACGTTCCTGATCTCGCCGCCCTTGAACTCTCGGACATAGAACACCGCTTCCGGCGCGGTTATGTCGCCGTGGACGACAATAAGCTCGTTGGTGCCGATTCGTTGTTTTTTCACAAGTACAGCCTCCTTAAAATTGATTGTGCGGAGGCCGCCGGGGTGCTATAATGGATTTAGCACTCGGCGGCTTGCCGCTGGTGTGGGGGATAAGCAGGTTTGTTCGTTTTGCGGCGGCAACCTGCTTATTTCTTTTCTTCCCTTTCCAAGTATTCGCTGCAAGCCAGCTTTATTAAAGCCGCTGTTGTGATACCTTTCTTTTTCGCCATCTCTTGCAACGCCTTATAAAGGTTGTCTGGGAAATCAAGGCTACGCTTCAAATTATCACCTCTCTTTGTAACCTATTTTATGTCTAAAATGATACTTTGTCAAAAATAAAATGCGAAAAATGAAAATTTTTACACTTGAAAATTTTTCATTGTGATATACTGAAATAAAAATATAGTTTATTTTTGTTTTGGCAGGGTTGTCATATGTCTTACAAAACACGCACTCCTTTATATGAAAAACTGGAAAAAATGCGGCAATCCAAAGTGCTCCTGTATGTTACAAGCACAAGACCCGGATTGGAGTCTCGCATAGGAACAGATGCTGCCGACGTATTCGTTGAACATCTTGATAGATTCTACGAAAGCGGTGGTAGATGCGCAAAAATTAGCTTAATCATCCATTCATATGGCGGCGCTCTCCTCGCAGGCTGGAGAATTAGCAATCTTTTGCGGATGTTTTGCAAAGAACTTGAGATCATAGTCCCTTATACTGCATTAAGTACCGCAACTTTGATGGCTATTGGCGCAGACAAAATAATTATGACAAAGCAAGCCTGTATCGGCCCCATTGATCCTACTACAAATGGCCCTTATAATCCTGCGGCGCCAATGCCATTTTCGCCGAATCTCCCTGTAAGCGTAGAGCATGTTTTTGGGTTTCTTGATTTGGCAAATAAGTATGAAAATAAGACCGATTTGACAAAGGAAGCTTTTTTGGCATTGGCAAGAAAAGTCCACCCTCTTGCAATCGGAAATGTTGCCCGTTCACAAACCCAAATCCGTATGTTGGCTAAAAAACTGCTTGATAAAACGGGTCCGAATCGCGACACAGCAGAAAGAGACGCTATTATAAGGTTTTTGTGCAGCGAATCTGGTAGCCATGATTATACCATTGACAGAAATGAAGCTAAAGATTTAAAATTGCCTGTCGAGAGTCCTTCCAAGGAGCTTTATTGCGTAATTAAAGATATATATAATGATTTCAAAGAAGAGATGGAACTAAACATACCTTTTAACTGGGTAGCCGAACTTGGCAATGCGGACAAGAAAGATATTACTGCTAAACGGCTTTTGATAGAAAGCCGGCTCGGTGGTTCGCATTGCATTGTTACCCGCGGCGAATTATATAAAGTTCAACTTCCTCCTGATTCACCGCCATTGCCTGCCAACATGCTTCCGCAGGTAAATTTCAATATAAAGAAGGAGGGTTGGGAACATGCTGAAAACAAGGATGATGCCGCAACTTCAAAATATTCCAGTAAAGGAGGAAGAAAACGAAAAACAGAACAATAGCGCGGATATGCAGTTTCTTCCATTTTTTTCTACTGAATTCCTTCCGGTTTCTAATGTTTCTTTGCCCGTTTCCAATGCCCAAACGCTTCCTGTATCGTCAAAGACTCTATGCCCTGTGCCGCAGGGCGGTAATTTCCGTTGAAGCTAATTTCGTAACCACTATCCCCGCCCTGCGGGGTTTCTTTTTTGCCCCCACGATCAAAACCCCCTGCCAGTAGCGCCCGGCAGGGGGTTTTCTTTAATTTCCCACGCCGCTTAGTTGTCCGCATTTTTGTCCGAAATGCGGATTTCTTCTTTTAGTGGAGAAAGTGTTTTTTCTCTTGCGGGCAGGCTGTTTTCAACGATGGTCCTGACCACGCCGAGGATCACCGCCTTGCCCTCGTCGCCTAAGCCGTCGGTGATGGTTGCCAATTCTTGTAAGAAGTCGTCTTGTATATAAACTTGATTTTTATAGACGCCTATTAGCAACCAATCAAATGACACATGACAACTATATGCGACTGCGAAAAGATATTGGATACTGGGCTTATTTCCTCTTTCCGTACTTTTGATGTAAGAAACAGAAACACCCATTAAATCGGCTAATGCCTGTTGCGTTAGGCCGCTTTTTTTTCGAGCTTCTTGTAACCTCTTGCCAATAGCCAAATAGTCTGGTGTCATGTTAAGCAATCCTTTCGACGTATATTTACATCTTTTTTATTGACAAGACACAAATATACGTCTATACTAATTCCAGCCAGTAAATTTTCTTTCCCTGCAAGGGCAAAAAGGGGGCGATTTTTCAGGCAAACCCCAACCAACAAGAAAGGAGGACACCGGCTTGAAATTCATCGTTGAGTTTGAGGTGGCTCATGCGCCGGCTTATGAAAAAATGACTTGTGGGCAAAAATTCCATTCTGACAGGGCGATTATGAACGTCATAAAATCCCGCGCCAAAAACATTGTGATTGAGACTGGCGACGGCCGCAAGACCATTTCCCCCATGCTCTGCATAAGCGTGGAGCAGGGCCCCGTAACCGTCGAGGACTGACTTTAGCCGAAAGGAGCTGCCAGCGTGAACATAATCCTTGTATATGAAGTGGAACTTTCCAAAAACCACGACGAAACAGTTGCCAGGCGCGTTACTTCGGGCATTTGCGACGCAATAACAAATAGCATCAAAAACGGCGAAATCCGGACTGCGGACAGTTGCCAAACCATTTCGTCCGTATTTTGCGCCATCTCGGAGCATGGGCCGGTCACCATTGTGGATTAACGCCCCATCAGGAAAATTTTGACGGTACGCGTGGTCTTGCTTTTTACGGCGGACAAACCATCATCGCACTCGACATTTGCATCGTCATCCTTCGTTACGCGGATGCGGGCTTTCAGGCCTTCCCGAACTGTTACAACAAATTCGTTTTGTGGGGTGATTTCTGTCGAGCATTTCCCTTCCAAATCTTCGTCGCTCATGGATACGTCCCAACCCTTGAAATTCCAAGCCATCTTCCTTCTTCCTCTCATTGTGAAATTTTTAACAAATCAATGCTTTAATCCTACAGCCCACAGGGCGGAAAGGAGCCAAATATGCAAGAGCTTATAGAGGTAAAGATCAACGAGAAGTATGAGCAGATCGTCAGCGCGCGGGCGCTGCACAAGTTTCTGGAAAGCGGTGAACGCTTTTCCAAGTGGTTTGCAAGAATGGTCGGTTATGGGTTCAAAGAGGACGCGGATTTCACAGGTGTACTTTTTGGTACGGCTGTTGGAAATGGCGCACATCAAGAGTTTCAGGACTACGCCCTCAAAATCGACATGGCCAAGCAGCTTTGCATGTTGGCCAGGAGCGACAAGGGAAAGCAGGCCAGGCAGTATTTCCTGCAAGTGGAAAAAGACTGGAACAGCCCCGAAAAGGTCATGGCGCGGGCCTTGTTCATCGCCGGCGGGCAGATCGAGAAGCTCAAGAAAGAGCTCGACAGCGCGGAGCGGCGGGCGGCGCTCCGGGAAAAAGCCTTGACCGAGGCTTTCCGGCTGCTGGAAGGGGCGGCGGCCAGGATAGTGAAGGAAGTCGCCATTGAAAAGGAGCCGCAGCCGCGCCGCCACTATAAAGCGCAAAAAATGCCCTTCGAGTTGCGCCGCGCCATCGACCGGAAACTAGAAGAAGGCGCCACCTACCAGGAAATAGCGGCATACGTCCGCGAAATGGGCAATTTCATCAGCACCTCGGCGCTGCACAGGTACAACTATCAGCGCCTGCACCACCCGGAGAACCTGAGAACCTGAAAGAAAGGAGGAACCGCCGATGGGCGAAAACCAAAAGAAAGGAGGGGATAAAATGGTCGGCTGGCCACCACGGAAGATACGCGCCGCCCTCATGCTGCGCGGCATCAGGCAAAAGGACATCGCCCAAAAGGCCGGCGTCGCCGCCTGCGTGGTGTCCCTGGTCATCAAGTCGGAAAAGGTCTCCCGACGCGTCCGGGCAGCCATCGCCCGCGCCCTCGGCCGCAAGGTCTCCGACATCTGGCCCGCGGCGTGAACCCGCCTCGTCATTGCGAGCCGCCACAGGCGGCGCGGCAATCCATTACGAAAGGAGCTTTTTATGACCACCTTTAAAGTATCCGCCAAAACCGCCCCCGCCAAGCTGGCCGGCGCCATCGCCCACGAACTTGGAACCTGCGACTGTGTCGAGCTTCAGGCCATCGGCGCCGGGGCCGTCAATCAGGCGATAAAAGCCATCGCCATCGCCCGCGGCTACCTCGCCCCCCACGGCGCCGACATCTCTTGCCAGCCGGCTTTTGTGAACCTGCCCCTGCCCGAGAATGTCGAGCGCACCGCCATCCGGCTGCTGGTGCGCAAATCCACGGCATAAGGGGGCTGCCAGCATGGACATTGAGAGCTGGGGCATGGACACCGAAACCATGCGGGAATTGCGCCGGCTGCGCTCCGCCGTCATTGAGCAGGGCGAGCATATAGAGTATCTGGAAGCCCTGCTGAAAGAAAACGGCGTCAAATTTCAAGAATTTTTGGATGAAAACTTTTAACCTACTCTCATTATATGTGGTATAGGAGCCTTGCACAATGGCAAAAAAACAACAAAATTTTTCTATGGGTATGGAAAAACAGCCATCGCTTTTTTCCATCCTCGAGGAAGAAAGCGCCGCCCCCGCCCCGGCCAGCCTGAACATTGGGGTACAAGTTCGGGAAAAGCTATCGGCGGTTTTGAAAGCCGCCCCCTGCAAACGCTGGGAAGTTGCCGGGCGGATGGGCGAGTACCTCGGGATTGAGATCACCGAAAGCCAGCTCAACGCCTGGTGCGCGGAGTCCAAGGACGGCTACCGCTTCCCGTTGGAGTACCTGCCCGCCCTTTGCTACGCCGCCAGCGACTACGGCCTCGCCGACATGGTCGTCAAGTCCTGCGGCTGCCAGCTCATAAAAAGCGAGGAAGTCATCCTGCTGGAGCTTGCCCGGATCGACGACGAGGCCAGGCAGCGGGAAGAGGAAGCGCGCCGGCGCGACGAGCGCAAGGGACACTTGCTGCGCTATTTGGAGCAATTGCGCGGCGGCAGGACCGAACGCCAACCGTCCGTGGAGCGTTCGGCACTTGGCCATCCGTGGCCTACGAAAAAAGGCGGCTAAAAGCCGCCAAAGCAAAAATTAATCGCATTTGAAGTATAGCATATTTCGCAGAAAAGGAGATAAAAACCATGAAAGAAGTCTACGAAAACCCCGACCAATGGGCAAGCGCCATGGCGAACCGTTGCCTGTCCACCACGGAAGCCGTCTGCGACGGCGACATATACGC
>JAISPA010000104.1 GCA_031275255.1 Acidaminococcales bacterium
CATCCTATGGCGCGGACGAACTGGCCATGCTGGAATTAGCCGCCTACGCCAATAAGCGCCGGCAGTACACGCCAAAAATAAAAGTCATGTACTCAACAGAAACCGCCGCCGACATGGTCATGCCTTTCATGCCGGCGACCGTCCGGGAGACTGTTGGGGAAAAAATTGCCGCCGTCGGGGCGCAGGCTGTTGAAGACGTGAACGGCGCCGATATAATACTGTTTGTCCACTGCGGCGACGAGAAAACTTCCGCTTCCGGCATTACCGGCGCCGCCCGGAAGATTCACGCGCTGGCCCGAGACAAACCGCTGGCGCTGGTTGATTTAAGCGTGAACTTCAAAAAAAGGGAAACCGTCATGTCCGCGCTTTTGGCGGAAAATATACCGCTTTCATCTTTAACTGCCTACGCCGGCTGGAACACCGCCGGCAACTCTATCGGCACGGCGCTGGCGCAAAGCGCGCTTTTTTCCGGCACGGTAAAAATTTCCCCTGCGGAGCATCTTCCTTATATTTATTATAAAAACTTTGAATTTACGGTCGCGCGCATCCTCGACGACTGGCTGTACCAAAAAGACATCCGGGCAAAAACCGGAAACATACTGAATAAAACCGGTAGCGGCCGTAATATCGCCGGTAAAAAAGAGTTTGTCCGCAAAAAAATAAAAGACCTGCTTGAACACAAAAAAGAAAGAATATTTTTGCGCAACCTAGGTTTGCATCCGTTTTTCAGCAACGAAAAAGGCTGCTATTATTTAGTTTCCATGGAAACCGAAATCGATCTGCCTTGGGACAGGCTTTTTGAAATATCACTGATGCTGAAGACAGAAGCAGGGGAGAGCGAAAATCATGGCGCCGGACGATAGCGAGAATACGGCCCTGGCACGCCGAAAATATTTTGCCTTCTGCCCTGCGCAAGCGGCAGACGATGCCTTAGCAGTTAAAAACAGCAACGCGCTTTGCCCGAATATGCGGTGGAGAAACAAAACGCCAGCCGCCGGTCATTTCGGCAGGCGCGGCAACTGGCGGAGGCGGTGATACCTTGAATCATTATGTGCTCTGTGAAACTTACTATCAAATTAAAACTATTCTATATCCAGCTACAGCGAGTAATGCGCAAAACAAAGACGCTCAATCACTATGCTGAGACTCTGAAAGGCTTCTTTATTAATAATAATATGATTTTTACTCGGATGTAGTGTAACTCACTGCGTTCGCGGTATTGAGAATAAAAAACCGGCCGACGCCCGCCTATAAAACAAAGAGGCGCCTGGGCGTCAGGTCATGATTGGCAAACGGCGCGCCCCTAAATAACGTTCCACATAATAGACTTTTTGCATGGACGTTATCGTAACCTGCCCGGCGGCGGAACTGGCGTGGATGAAATTTCCGTCGCCCATATATATGCCAACGTGTGAAGGGCCAGGCTCGTAAGTGCTGAAAAACACCAAATCGCCCGCCTGAATGTTTGCCCGCTCCACGGGCGCCCCGACGTTAAACTGGCCGTCGGCCATTCTCGGCATAACCACTCCGTACTGGCTTAACAGGTAGTAGATAAAACCGGAACAGTCAAACCCGTTAGGGGTAACGCCGCCCCATACGTAAGGCGTACCCAAAAAACCGCTGGCGTGCATAACTATTTTACTGTGGCCGCGCGAACCGCCCCGCGCCGCATCCGGCGGCGGCGGGCTTTTAATTTCCGCGTCAGGCAGGTTTAGGGTCCTTATCGTATCGGCGCCGGCGATGCCGTCAATAGTCAGGCCGTTGACCGTCTGAAACATAAAAACCGCGTTAAAAGTAGCACTGCCGAAAATACCGTCAATCGGCCCGCGGTAATATCCAATTTCCTGCAGCCTCTTTTGCAGCGCCTCCACCGGCCCGCCGCGCATACCAAACTTCAGCGCCGGCCCGGAGTGTCGCAAAACAATCCGCTCTTTAGCTTTATCCGTTATATTTGGGCTGTCAGCCCGGACATTTTTGTCAAAACTTGCCCTTTCTTCAGCGACCGGTTTCTTTTTCGCGGCAAAAACAAAATCATTACTGTCTGCCAATAAAAAAACAAAAACAAAAAAACATACCGCCAAAAGACATTTCCGTCGCATCAGTATATCAGCCCTTTCAAATTTAATGAACAATAGAATACATCTTGCGAAAATCCCCTTAAATCCTAAACGTTTCAGGCAATTTAACACGCCCTGTTCGGGACGCCCCGCGCCGATACAACAGAGTTGCGCCGTTTAGACCATTTGCGGCGCCGGGGGCCCGGTTTGCGCGTATGTACTCCGGCTTTAATTTATCGCTATAACAATTCCACGACTGCGGCAATACCCTGTCCGCCGCCAATACAAAGAGTCGCCAGGCCTTTTGCGGCTTTTTGTTTTTTCATGGCGTACAAAAGTGTAACAAGAATACGCGCGCCCGAGGCGCCGATAGGATGCCCCAGCGCTATGGCGCCGCCGTTGATGTTGACCTTCCCGGGCGGAAACCCAAGTTCCCGTCCGACCGCAACCCATTGTGCGGCAAAGGCTTCGTTGGCTTCTATCAGGTCAATATCCGTCAGTTTCAACCCCGCTTTGTCCAATGCTTTCCTGGTGGCCGAAACCGGGCCTATGCCCATTATGGAGGGATCCACGCCCGCGCTGGCGTAAGAAAGTATTTTGGCTAAAGGTTTTACGCCCAGTTTTTGGGCTTTTTGAGCTGACATTATCACAAAAGCCGCGGCGCCGTCATTAATTCCCGACGCGTTGCCGGCGGTTACCGTCCCGTCTTTTTTGAAGGCGGCTTTTAGTTTGCCAAGGCCGGCCATGTCGGTGCCGGCTTTGGGATACTCGTCTACCGCGAAAGTTATGTCACCCTTTTTGCCCCGCACGGTCACCGGGACAATCTCATCCGCAAACGCGCCCGCCGCAATCGCGCGCACGGCTTTTTCCTGCGACTTAAAACTTGCTTCGTCCTGGTCGTTTCTGGTCACGCCGAATTTTTCCGCGACATTTTCCGCGGTAACGCCCATATGATAGTCATTGAAAGAATCCCACAGACCGTCTTTAATCATGGTATCAATGATTTTACCGTCGCCCATGCGGTAGCCCCAACGCGCTTTGTCGATAGCATAGGGCGCGCCGCTCATGTTCTCCATGCCGCCGGCCACCACTACTTCGGCGTCGCCGGCGATTATAGCCTGGCAAGCCAATGTTACCGCTTTCAGCCCGGATCCGCACACCTTATTTATAGTGAAACTTGAAGTTTCAACCGGCAATCCGGCTTTCACCGCCGCCTGCCGCGCGGTATTCTGGCCTTGCGCCGCCTGCAGGACATGCCCCATTATCACTTCATCGACTGTTTTCGGGTCAACCGCTGCTCTTTTTACCGCTTCC
>JAISPA010000169.1 GCA_031275255.1 Acidaminococcales bacterium
GTTTGCTGTTTCATCTTTTACACCCGCTTCCCTTTTTGATTATTATATCATACTGTTTTGCGGAAAGGGTGGCATTTAATCAGTAGTTACTCAGGTCTTTAAAGCCGCGCTCAAACGGAGCAGCTTTTGTTCTGCGCGGGAAAGGCCGTTTGCATAGCGCGCTTGGTTAATTGCCCGTGACGGGGCGGACTTTATGCGTTAACGCAGCATCTTTTTTTCCCAGGCTTCTTTTTCCAGTTGTTCCCGGAAAGCCGGATGGGCGATACTGATAAGCGCCTTGACCCTCTGCCTTAAATTAAGGCCGAATAAATCAACCGCGCCGTATTCCGTCACGATAAAACGCGAATCGTACCTTGATGTGGTTACCGCGGAACCGTAGTCCAGGAAGCAGACGATCTTGGATATAGAACCGCCTTTGGCCGTTGACGGCAGCGCAATAATGGAGCGCCCGCCTTTGGAAGCGTTTGTGCCGCGAATGAAGTCGACCTGACCGCCCACGCCGCTGTATTGGTATACGCCGATAGAGTTGGAATTCATCTGCCCGTAAAGGTCTACCTGCATAGTGGCGTTGATGGCTACCATGTTGTCGTTTTGCGCTATGACAAAAGGATCGTTGGTATAATCGCATGGTTTGGCCAGAATATCCTTGTTCTTATCAATGAAATCATATAGTTTGCGCGTACCCATAAAAAAGTTTGCCACGAATTTGCCTTGATGCAATGTTTTGCGCGAATTGTCAATAACGCCTTTTTCCGCCAATTTGCGCATACCGTCTGAAACCAGTTCTGAATGTACGCCCAGGTGCTTCCTGTCGCCGAGAAAATTCAGGACTGCGTCAGGCATTGAGCCTATGCCCATTTGTATGGTATCACCGTCGTTAACCAGAGCAGCGATGTTTCTGCCTATTTTTTCTTCCACTTCCGATATTTTCGGGTCAGGCAGTTCGATGACTTCCTGGTCGGCTTTCACTATATAGTGCGCCCTGTTCAAATTGATGGTTGTGCCGTAGGTATAGGGCATCCGGTTATTTACCTGCAGTATTATTTTTGTCTGCGGCGTGCGCGCGGCGGATTCGGTGTAGTCAACGGAGACGCCGAAACTGCATTCGCCTTTTTCGTCAGGCGGCGAAACCATGATCAACGCTACGTCCATAATTTTCCTTGTTGTGATCATTTTGGGTATTTCGTGCATAAAGCAGGGCCAATAATCGGCCCGCCCGGAAGCTACGGCTTCCCTTGTGCCGTTGCCCAAAAAAGGGCCGCTGTAAGCAAAGCTGTCCTTCATATCTTCCTGACAATATCTCGCTTTGCCCATACATACCATATGCATTAGTTCCACATTTCTTAATTCAGGGGCTCTTTTTACCAACGCTTCAACCAGTACGGAAGGTTCGCCTGTAGCGTGGCCGATAAGAACGCGATCACCGGATTTTATTATTTTTACCGCTTCGTCTGCGCTGACTATTTTGTTTTTATAGTTGTTTTCCCATGACATTCTTATACACCCCATTTCGCTGTTTTAACGAGCTGATTAGCCGTCATACCGATTCAATTATCGTCGCTATGGCCGGACCTCCGCCCACGCACAAAGAAGCGGCGCCGTAGCGCCCTCCGCGGCGTTTCAGTTCATAAATAAGGCTTACGAGTATTCTTGCCCCCGTACTGCCTACGGGATGGCCCAGTCCTACGCCGGAACCGTTGGCGTTTACCCGTTCCATATCAAGCTTAAGTTCCCTCTGGCAGGCCAGAAATTGCGCCGCAAAGGCTTCATTTATCTCAAAATAATCTATATCCTGCATTTTCAGCCCGGTGGCGGATAAAGCCTTGGGCAGAGCGTAAACGGGTCCAATGCCCATGATATCGGGCGCTACGCCATGCGAAACGGTAGCCGTTATTTTCGCCAAGGGTTTAACGCCTTTTTGCGCGGCGGTTTTTGCGTTCATCAATACCAGCGCGGCCGCGCCGTCGTTTATACTGGAAGCGTTGCCGGCGGTTACCGTGCCGTCTTTCTTAAAGGCCGGCTTTAATTTGGACAGCCGTTCCATATTCACCGGCTGCGGATGTTCATCTTTATCAACTATCTTAATATTGCCTTTTTTATCTTTTATTTCCACCGGGATTATTTCTTCGGCAAAAATACCCTCTTCCTGCGCTTTTAACGCCCGCGTATGGCTCAGACAGGCGAGTTCGTCCTGTTCCTGGCGGGATATACCGTATTTTGCGGCGAGATTTTCCGCTGTCATGCCCATATGATAATTGCAGAGAGCGCAATTAAGCCCGTCCAGCGTCAGAGTATCCTGCAGCGGCGCATCGCCCATCCTTAAACCGGTTCTTGCCCTATGCAGCACATAGGCGGCGTTTGACATGCTTTCCATACCAACGGCTACGCCGGCGGCCGTCTTGCCGAGCATAATCTGCTGCGCCAAAATTTCCACCGCCCTCATGCCCGATCCGCACTGCTGATCGACGGTGCAGGCTGTGCCTTTATCAGAGTACCCGGACAATATCTGTATTTGCCTGGCCGGATTACCCTTTGCGCCCGCTTTGTATATCATGCCGGCAACTATTTCTTCAACTTCGTTTTTCCCCAGGCCGGCGTCTGAAACCACTTTTTGCGCCGCCAGGCTGCCAAGCTCCACCACGCTCAGCGCCGACAAAGCGCCCAAAAAATCTCCGATCGGCGTCCTCTTGGCGGCAACGATTACGACCTCGTCCATTAATGCCATCAACTCCCATCAATGCGGATTTTATCTTTTAAATTTTCGCCTATTCTCATTAAAGAAATCTCTTTCGCCAGCACTTTGCCGGCGAGCTTTTTTGCCAATTTCAGCAGGCCGGGCGCGATTGTCTTGTGCATATCCGACAGTATTTCATGTTCTATTCTGGTTACTCTTTTTTGTTCCCGTTTGGGAATTTGTTTTTCGGCGGCTTGCGCGACAGCCGCAACGAAGGTGTCCATACCCTTGCCTTCGCTAGCTACGGTCTTCACCACGAGCGGCTGCTCGTTTACCGGCAAAGTGTCGAAAGTGGAAATTAAATGCATGTAAAGATTTTCCGCTTCCGGTTTATCGGCCTTATTGATCACAAACACATCCGCTATTTCCTGCACGCCCGCTTTCGCCATTTGAATGGCGTCGCCGAAACCGGGCGCCAGGACGACAACCGTAACATCGACAAAGTTTGTTATTTCTGTTTCCGCCTGGCCGACTCCTAAACTTTCCAGAATAATCACGTCAAAGCCAAACACCTTATAAAGGTAAAGAACGTCTTTCGCCGCGTCAGAAATACCCCCCCATGCGCCTCTGCTGCCCAAACTCCTTATATACACGCCGTCATCGCAATTATGGCTGCTCATACGTATGCGGTCGCCCAGCACGGCGCCTCCCGTATAGGGAGAACTTGGGTCAACCGCGATCACCCCCACATTTTTGCCCATTTTGCGATATTCACAAATCAGTTTGTCAATAAGCGTTGATTTGCCCGCGCCTCCGGCGCCCGTTACGCCGATGATCAGCGACTCGCAGCCGGCCGCTTGTTCATAGGCGTAATCCAGCAATTTATCTTTGTCCTGCTCATTGTCCTCGACAATAGATATTGCCTTGGCAAACGCGCGCCGGTCTTTCCCGGCAAATTTCGTTATGAGCTCGTCTATATTAATTTTCCTCATGTAACATTCCTTTTCGCGTATACAAATTTTTTGGATAACTTCAGCGCATGGGGGACTATTTAAGCAAATTGAACGGAACTTCATTCAGCGGCTTAACTTCCGCCGAATGTCTGTCCGCGAAAGGGCAAACTGTGTTCGCCGGAGAAGATTGGTTCAATGCTATCCCGCCAGAACCTTTATTTTTTCCAAAATTTCATCCGTCGGGGTACCTGTCGGAAAGCATCCCTCTACTCCGAGCGCGCGCAGTTCGTCTATGTCTTCCTTGGTTAAAATGCCGCCGCAGGTAACTATGATGTCTTCCGCCTTAAGTTCTTTCAGGGCTTGCTTTATCTTTCGGCAGATGATGACCAGGCTGCCGCTCAAATCCGTCACGGCGATAACGTCCGCGTTTTCATCCACCGCTGACTTGGCGATGCTTTCCTCCGAATGATAGCGGCCGTTGTAAATGGCCTCCATGCCGGCGTCGCGGAAAACATTGAGCAGAGTCAACGCCCCCCGCTCGTGTATATCACAACCGACTTTAGCTACAACAATTCTCAGTTTCTTAGCCAACATTGCCACACTCCTTTAACGCTGATTTGATGTAATCCGGTGTATCAATCGTTTCCATAGGATCATAGCGCAATCCGTAAGCCAAACGTACTATGCCGCAAACTTCGCCGATAGTCATGCCTGCCTTGCCGCTGTCAATCATCGCTCTGGAAACATTTGCGCCCGTGTGCGTGTCGGTATAAAGCTTTCTGGCGCAGTCGGCAAGAAGTTTAGGATCCCTGGCCGCGCGGAATTTTTTGAGTTCTTCAATCCTATCCATGCGCATTTCTTCCGAAGGAACTTTATACGAGCAGTTGGCGATTTGCTGGTTGATGGGACCTTCTTCGCCTTTGAAGGAATTTACTCCGACAATCAGGCGTTTGCCGCTTGCTTTTTCATGCTGGACTTTAAGGCGGTCCTCCTCCATTATGCTGTGCAGCCAACCGCTGTCAAGGCAAGTATAGATGCCGCCGCGTTTTTCAATTTCGGCAAGATACAAGTTGGTTTCCTTCTCAATTTTATCGGTCATCCACTCAAGGTAATAAGAACCGCCAAGCGGATCGGCGACAAGCGGAACATTGGCCTCGTGCGTTATGATGTGCTGGGTATCTAGGTTAAACATGCGCGCCTCATAGGAAGGCAGGCCGATGGCCTCGTCCATGCTGGACGCGTCGATGGAATTTACGCCGCCAAACACGCAGCTGAGAATTTGCAGGGTAACACGCGCCGCGTTGTTAAGCGGTTTTTGCATTTGCAATGATAGGCCGGAAGTGCGTATGCCGATTTTCAGCTGCATGGCTTGCTTTGTTTTCGCGCCGAACTTATCTTTGGCCAATTTTGCCCACATTTTGCGGGCGGCCCTGAATTTGGCGATTGTTTCAAAAAAGTCTGATTCGGCGTCAAGCGCCACCACCATACTGCCGTAATCATCTATACTGATGCCTTTTTTGTTCAAATCGTCGATCACGGCGCTGCAGACCGCTATGACTTCCCCGAGTTCGTGCACGGCGTTCATGCCGCCCTGGCAGGGGTCCACGCCGTTGGGAGCGATGGCTTTCCATTTGGGCGTATTTTTGAGGCAAAATTCAAT
>JAISPA010000172.1 GCA_031275255.1 Acidaminococcales bacterium
AGCATGGCCATCTGCGCCTACAGCGCCAACGAGGGACTGTCCATATTGGAAAACATTGACCGCATGGGCTACGGGCAGTACATACCGGGCTTTATAGCGGCAAAAATCGCCCAGATAAGGGAGGCAAGGACAGGAGACAAGCAAAATGGGTAAAACAATTCTTGCAATCGGCTCGTATCGTACAGGCTGGGCGGTGGGCGTGGAACTATTTGGGAAACTTGAACAAATGGCCAGGTGCGCCAAATCCCGCCTGAAGCCCTGCGCCTATCTGCATTGGACGGCGGGGCGTTACGACCAGGTTTTCGAGGACTACCACCTGAGCGTCAAGGGCGACGGCAACGTATACGCCCCGGGCGAAGATTTGGCAATCTACCGCGAGCATACCTGGCGGCGCAACACCGGGGCGGTAGGGATAGCTCTCTGCTGCGCCCTGGGCGCCGGCCCGGACAGGGACGGTCTGCCGGCCGGGGACTACCCCCCGACCGCCGCGCAAATTGAAACGGCGGCTAAGGTTATTGCCGTGCTGGCCAAAAGCTGGGACATCCTGATAACCCCGGAATACTTCATGACCCACGCCGAAGCGGCCGACCTTGACGGCTACGGCCCGGCCACCACCTTTGAACGCTGGGACTTGTGGAAACTGAAAGATTTTGACGGCGCGATCCGCAGCGGCGGCGACGTGCTGAGGGGAAAGGCCAATTGGTACAGGGAAAGCGGGATTTGAAATTAATAAAAAGGGGTGAAAATCATGCAGAAAATTATTCAATGGTTTTTCAGCACGGGGACGGCGCTTGAAAGGCTGACCGTAAAGGCCGCCGAGGAACAGCAGAAATACGCCAACCGGCAGGTGTACAAAGCGCTGGCGGCGGGTGCTTGGCAGTTTGGCCGGGTTCCTGCTGAAGGCGTGGGTGTTTTAAAATCCGCTTTAACTGCGGGCGCAGGTTTGGGGCGATGTTAAAGAAAACCGGGGGAAATTTTAATACGGGCAGGTTTGGCCATTTTGCCGCTCGCCGGCAAAATGGTTGCTCGCGATTTTGGCGCAAAAGTGCTGCGTTACTTTCAACGGGTACTTTGAAAGCAAAAACTGCTGAAAAATATTCCAAAATAGCGAAGCGCCGCGACGTAGCGCGCTTTAGAGAAAAAGAAGCCGCCCCGGCAGGGGGGCAGCGGAATAGTCAGTTTTCTCTTTTCAAGTCTCGCAACATTTGTACTAAATACTTGCCTGATAAAAGATCTTTTTCAGACATTTCTAAAAGTCTTTTGCCGAATCTAACAAAACCGTTTTTGCTATAAAAATCTATTAACCGTTGGATGTCTTCACATTCCAAATAGACAAACCTGCCGCCTACCAAGTGTTGTACATTTCTCACTTTATCGCAAGCCATTTTTAAAAGCTCATCACCAGTAAGCAATGCGTTACTATCGCCATTATAGTTTTTGCCGAGCTGTGCAATGAGCGGGGAAGTAATGCGGTAGCCTTTTAATTCGTTATCGCGGGTTCCAAATTTGAGCAATTTTTTGCGTAGGCGTGAGTTTATTTTGCTTCTTCCACTGCAGCTTTTGAATACATGCTCAGAAATAAAAAACTCCTTGTTTGCTAAAGTAAAATACCCAGCGAAATGGTTTTTGCCTTTGTATGGAGCAAAAACAAGGTGCGTTTGCGCCCAACCTTGTTTGGCGAACTCTATTGCTTTTGTTTTTAGAAAATCCTCAATATCTTTGCTATAAGGCGAACAAAAAGAATTGAGGACAACTTTAATGTTATCCTCAACATCAGTATTTAACGTATCAATTAAATTTACAATCTTATAGCTGGCCATATTTTATCCCTTAAAAAGTTGCTTCAATTTTTCTCCTTTTACATCTTCAACAGGATGCCGCATTGCCACGTCTTTAACCTGCTTGTTTTTTGCGTTTTCAAGTGCGTTGACCAGTTTTTGCGCTAAATGCTTGTCTTTTATATTTACATTTTTGAGAATACTACTGGTAGCCATAACGCGCCTCTCCTTCCTGAAAATGAATACAACAAAGAAGCCTTTGCTTCTCTATGGCTACAAAATCTTGCAGCAAAATCTAAATTTACACAAAACACGTTTTTATTGTATTTCAATAATAAATTAAGAGGGGATATTCGTCAACAAAATTTTTTAAAAGGACGTGATACCCATTGACAAGAAAAGTATGCTTATCTTTGCTGTGCTGCTTGTGCTTGCTGGCTTTCTCGGCTACCGGCTGGGCGGCCGAACGGACGTACCAGATAACCGAAACGGAGCTGACGCGGTTAGAAGCGAACTTGACGCGGCAGGAAGCGGCACTCTTGAAAGCCTTGGACTTGCAGGAAGTGCAGGAGCAGGAATTGAGCGCGCTCAAAGGGCAGTTGCAGACGGCCTTGAGCGAGTTGAGGCAATCGAAAGAGCAGGTGGAGAGCTTAAAGGAGAGCTTGAATACTGTCTTGTACTCAATCGAGAGTGCCAATCAATCCTTCGAGAAGTACGCAAAAGAAATGAAAAGCCGCCTCCGGGCGGCTAAGCGGCAAAGGAACGGCTGGGCAGCCGGATTTGTGGCGGCGGTTTTCTGGGCGGCTGGAAAATAGCCGTGCAGCAAAAGAGTACGACTGACCCTTTGGCTAAACTTGAGCCACATCTTTTTGCATGTTACAAAAATCCCGATAATATAATGTTTTCCCCATATTCGGTCATGTCGGCAAGAATGCTGTATTTATCAGATTTTTGAAACTTATGGCTCAAGTTTAGCCCTTTATACTGTTCCCCGGCTAAACCCATGCCATCTTTGCGGTTGGTTTGCCACGCGGGCAAGGCTTGCCCCGCCCCTGCGAATATTGTCTGCGTTTTGCGCCTCGCAGGATGGCAAACTAGTTCGCGAATCTTATCCGTGCCTTTAACCGGTAAACAGTATAAGACAATCTCAATGGAATGGTTTATAAAAAAAATTGCCAGCCCGAGCTGACAATTTCCCACTTGGGTCGGTGTACACACAGCACACTTAACATAGCGTCAACCACCAAGCGTATACAGTACATTTCTGTCTGTACCTAAAATTATAAAATATTTCTAGGGCAAAGTCAAGGCTTTATGTTTTTGCATTGAATATATATTCTGCTTGTTGCCGGAACAATAGAAATGCCATATTTTGTTTGCAAGAATATCGCTGGCCTGTATTAAATAGTTCGACTTTGAATCGCAGTAGTGAACATCTATGTTTAGCTTGCAACGAAACACTGGCGGATGGACGCTGCCGTAATTATAATTTATTATGCCATGCCTGAACTCTTCGAGAACGGATTCTTTAAAAGAATAGAAGCCATTAGTAGATGTAAGTTGTTCGTCAATATATATAGTAATATAAGTGTCTGCATCCTGAGATATAATCTGCTTTCTTATTAAGTCGAAAATTTTTGCTTTTATAATTCTCTTCAAAACGTAGTCTTTATATCGGCATATAGCTTTTTTATTGTCGAGAATACTGCCATATACATGAACGATATGTATTCCTACAGAAAAAGTTTCGTATTTTTCAAGAATCTTATACAACGCCCGCTTATGTGTATTCGATAATATGCACGCTTTCATTTCACCCTTCGGCAAGATACATTTACTGATTTTTTTATGGGCGTTTATATATTTGCGTTTTGCGTCATACATTTCTTCTTTGCTTTTGAAAACATAACCGGCGTAAACAAAGTATCCACTTTTTTCATTTCTATGCAGTGTTCCCGAATCATCTACAAAACAATACAATTTCTGTGTGATTTCACACCCCCCCCATTTTTTAAATAATATCAAACACATAAAATATTGTAAAGATATTAAAGGAACGTGATACCTATTGATAAGAAAACCGTTGTTGTTCTTGCTGTGCTGCCTGCTCTTGCTTTTTGCGCCGGCTATTGGCTATTCAGCCGAGCGGACATACAAGATAACCGAAACGGAGTTGGCACAGTTGGAGCAGAACTTGATGCGGCAGGAGGAGGCACTCTTAAAAGCCTTGGACTGGCAGGAAACGCAGGGGCAGGAGTTGGCCGCGCTCAAAGGGCAGACAAGCGGCCTTGGGCGAGTTGAGGCAATCGAAGAGACAGGTGGAGAGCTTAAAGGACAGCTTGAATTTGGCCTTGGCCTCAATCAACAGAGCCAATCGATCCTTGCAAGAATACGGGAAAAAAATGGAAAGCCGCCTCAAGGCGGCTAAGCGGCAAAGAAATTTATGAACGGTGGGGTTTGCCTGTGTGGGCGCCGCCTATATCGTAAAATGAAACGGGCTGTACTTATGCGGCCTGCCATAAGGCAAGTATTACAGGCAATCATGGCGCAACGTAAAAGCTGCGCCATTTCTTCGGTTTGCCGGCGCGCCGATACTTTTACCCGGCTAAAACCGCGGCAAATCTTATCCGCGTTTTAATGACCGGGAGCGGGGCGGTATATTCACTGAGCGCAAAAGTAATCCGGCGCCTGCGGCAGAAACCCGCGCCGAAACAAAATTGTGCGGACAATTCTGTCCGCCGCCAGCCCGTCGCCGTAAGGATTAACGGCTTCCGCCATTTTTTTGTAGGCGCCGGGGTCGGTCAGAAGTTCATGCGCAAGGCGGCAAATATTGTCGGTATTTGTTCCGGCCAGTTTGACCGTGCCAGCCCGGAGCGCTTCCGGCCGTTCAGTATTGTCGCGCAAAACCAGTACCGGCTTGCCGAGAGCCGGCGCTTCTTCCTGCACGCCGCCGGAATCACTCAAAAGCATGTAGGATCTGCTCATAAGGTTAACAAAAGGCCCGTAATCCAAAGGCTCGATAAGATGCACGCGTTTTTGCGCGCCGAGGATAGCCTGCGCCGGTTCCCGCACGGCGGGGTTTTTATGCAGGGGAAAGATTACTTCAATATCGGGGTGCCGGTCCACGATTTCGACCAACGCCCGGTAGATGGCGCGCAGCGGCTCGCCCAGATTTTCGCGGCGGTGGGCGGTAACAAGGATGATTCTCGCTTTTTTCGCGACGCACGCGCTGAGCGCCGGCTGCTCAAACTCGTAGTCGTCGCGCACGGTGGCTTTCAGAGCGTCGATGACTGTATTGCCGGTAATGAAAATATTATCGGACGCTATATTTTCTTTCCGGAGGTTTTCGCTGGCCGCGCCGGTGGGAGCAAAATGCAGGTCAGCCAGACCACCGGTCAGGCGGCGGTTGATTTCTTCCGGGAAAGGCGAGTATTTGTTCCCGGTGCGCAGGCCCGCTTCCACGTGGCCGACTTCTATCTGCCGGTAAAAAGCGGCCAGCGCGCCGATAAAGGTGGTAGTCGTGTCGCCGTGTACGAGCACAAGGTCGGGATTTATCTTTCCCAGAGCTTCACCGAGCCCTTGCAGGGCGCGGATGCTTATTTCAAAAAGTGTCTGGCGCGGGGTCATGATATTGAGGTCAAAATCGGGTTTTATCCGAAAAAGATCCAGTACGTGATCAAGCATTTCCCGGTGTTGGGCGGTTACGATGACAAAAGGCTCGATGTATTCCGGGTATTTTTTCATCTCCAGCACCACGGGCGCCATTTTGATGGCTTCCGGCCTGGTGCCGAAGACAGCCGCCAATTTAATTTTTGGCAAAAAACACACCTCTTTTTGTTATTTATTCAGCCGGGAGCGGGGAGCGGCAAACAAATCCGGATATTTTACCCGCGCTTTGTTTCTGGTCAGTTGAAACATGATGCGCTGTTCGGTCGGAAAAGTATTTTCATTGGCGGCGTGTTTCTCGGAAAAACGGCGCCAAAGCTGTCTGCCCAAAGCCGGGTCGTCTTCAAGCAATTCGTAATAAATCGGGAAAAGCTGAGCGTAAGCGTCGGGATAATAGGTGTTCCAGTCGGCGTCCTGTACTATATCGTTCTCGATCGTGTGGATGAAAATCCGGTCTTTTCTCCGGTACATCCGCTTCATTATACCGCGCTTGATGTTTTCACGAATGTTTTCATAAGAGAGACTTGGCGGCAGATTCATCAGCTTCCTCAGTTCTATATAGGCTGACATGCCGCCGTAAGCCTCGCAATTATCCATAAGATATTTCTGGTTGGTGGTGATGAGGGCAATGGTCAGGCCGTCCTTTTCCTGCAAAAGCGGAATGGTATAAGCCGTGTCTTCCACTTTTTGCCAATTATCGGACACAATCGCCAGGTCGCCCGTCAAATTTACATAGCGCAGGAGAAGGTGAAGGAACAGCCCGGAATAGCCGTCAATGGAATCATAGGCGTAACTTGGCGTCAGAACATCCCCGTCGATTCCGTAAACATAGATGGTGGCGTTTATGTTGTAGCGGTCGGGATAGTTCAGAGCGGAAAAATACCACTCAATAAAAGCCCGGACTTTGTCCGCGTTGCGTCCGTGTTCCAGTTCGTTGAGGGCCAATAGGCCGGTTATATAAGGCTCGATCTGGTCGGTGTAAGACAATTCTTCGGCGTAAAGGCGAATAATATCCTCCGCCGGGTGGACGGCCGCGGCCGTCCGGCAAAAAACGGCCAAACTAATTAGCAGGGATATTGATAATTTTTTCTTTAGCATCAGGGTCGTCTGCCTTTACATAGTACCATTTTTCATCTTCGCTGACGATAAGGCCGGCGTCCGCCGGCTGACCGTATTTCGCTTTGGGCAGGGCGAGTACGATCCCCCGCAGCGTTTCCGGGTTTTTTAAGTCAAGCGACAGTCCCCCCCCGTTTTGGGTAAAAGTATATTCCGTCTTTAAAAAGCGCAGCAAAAAATCGGCGTAACCGCTCATGGTCAGCGCCGCCGCTCTTCCTTCGCCGGAGGCGTCCGCCAGATAGTCTACCAGATTCTTCAGCGCCGTGGAAAAAGCATACATATGCTGCTCGTTTACCATTAAGGTCCTGACCGTTTTGTGACGCGCGAGATAAGGCAAGAGTTCCTCCTGCAGCCACAGGTCGAGTTTTTCTTCCGTGGCGTCGCCGCTGTTGCCGGCTACCAAATAAAGTTCCCATAAAGAAGGGTAGCGATGGTAGGCTAAGAGCGGAAAGGCGATTGCCTTGTCGCTGGCGCGGCGCCGGTTGACAAAGGTGCGGTTGGGCGCGGCGGAAAATTCATAGATGTACGCGTAACCGGTCATCCCCAATTCCTCCAGCGCCCTGGTCATGACCGGCTGCGGGTGTACTCCGGCCGGCGAAGAATATTCCGTGATTTTATAGCCGGTTATTTCCTCCAGTATTTTATTGTTGGCGGCGATGTTTTCCTTTATTTCCGCCGCGCCGAATGTTGCGCTTTCCACTTTGCCGGCAAACCAGTTGTTGGCCATGCCGCCCAAAGAGCCGATCCGCCCGTAGCGGGACAATACTTCGACTTGCTCCCGCCCGTAGCCGGCCGCGTCAAATCCCGTGTCATCGCCCGGCGTATCCAGATAGTCCGCGGCGGCGATGTGAAGGGATACGGGAACCTTCTCGTTCAGGAAGCCGCGCGCCATGTGGGTCGCCAAATCTTCCTCCGACATGCGCAGAAAAAACCGCATATTAAGCACCAGGCCGCCGACGCCGTCCTCCACATTGATTAGATGCGGCAGGGCGGCGACGTCGAAGAGAAAGGTCCGCATGACCGAGCGCAAAGGCATGTCGTCGGCGTTGGCCTTCAAATTGCCGAGCGGCAGATTGACATAAAGCACCTTGCCTTTTTTGTAATCGGAAAGAACGAGAGCGGGCAATTTTTCCCCCGCGTCCGTAATCGCCCAGGCGCGGACGTCCTCCAGAACGGGTTCTCTTATGACTTCGTTATAGGCGGCGTGGTATTTGGCCGCATCGCCGCCGATGCCGCTTAACGTTAAGTCCGGTATATCCCGGCCGGGTGTGCATTGGAAAAAATCCCAATCGGTTTTGGCGGCGAATTGTATCTTGGCGGACGCGTAAGGGTGTTTGCCGTATACGGCGGGCATGATGTAGTTAAGACCGATAATGTCGGCAAGTTCCGCGCGTTCCAAAAAGTTGCCCCGGAAATTTTTTACTCCCACGTCGTATACCACGGCGACATTGCCGCCGGCGGACAGGTATTCGTCCACCCAGCCCGCTAACCCCTCCGGCGTCGTCTGCAAAATGCCGTCAGGCAGAATGAGCGCGGGTATGCGGCCGGCGAGTTCGGCCGCTTTCAGGCGTATTACTTCGTTTACATCGGCTGCCCGCAGGGGAACCCCTTCCTCTTCCAGGACGCTGGTGTAAGCTTCGGCGACATAGGCGGCCGCTTTCAGGTTGTTCTCGTTATACAAAAGAAGGGCGGTCATCTCCCTGTCTTGCGACCACAGCCATCTGGTATAAACAATCGGCAGAAAGTGAACCGCCGCCACAACCAAAAAGATGAGCACAAGACCCAGCAGCCTTTTTTTCATTGATGCACCGCCGCCGTGTTGTTGTTACCAATATATGTTGTAAAACACATAAACATTGTTCCCTCTGTATCTGTTGCCGCCGCTGTCGCGCAATTTAAAGCGCTGAAGGTGCAGAGATATTTTGCTGTCGGCAGTCAGGCGCCAGTCGTATTTCACGCCGTAGGCAAATTTGTTGTGATCAGGCAGGGTGGTCATAAGCGGATCGTATGGGACGCCTAAACGTTTCATGTAATCGGCGGTGATATGAAAAGTACTTTTGGCGTTGATTTTCCTGCTCCACATGGCGCCGAAAAAGTGCGCGTTGGCGGCTCTGCCGGGAAGAAAATTGGGATCGTGGGAACTGGGCGCGCCGTTGCGCGAGTACCAGTAATAAAACATGAGATCGTTTTTGCCGTCAAGCACCCGGTTATAGGTGAGATGCGGCTCGATCTGATTGCCGGAGCGGTATCTTAACCCATTGTCTCTCGCGTGGGTGTAGCCGGTGAAATAAAGCTCGCCGACAAACTGGTCGATCGCCCCGGCGTGCTTGTACCGGACCAAAAGGCCAAGACCGTTGGCCGGATTGATATAGCCGTCCGGTTGGCTGCTGTCATAGCGGTAGCGGCCGTTGATGGAATAATTAAGCCCCAGGCTCCAGGTATCCTCCGGTTTGACGCGCCAGCTGAGCAATACGCCGGGCGTAAAGTTCCAGCCTTCGCCGAAACGCGGCTTGCGCACAAGGTCGTCGGGCATGACCGCGTTGGAGCCGTACAAAGTTCTTTTGCCTGTGGGGGTGTTTACCGCCAGGGTATAAACAGCGTCAAATTTTTTGTATTTTTTTTCATAGGCGAAAGAAAGCCCAACATCGTCCAAGGTTGATACTTTGCCATGCGGCAGGTTGCTGTTGGAGATTATATAGCCCCCGCTTATGCCGTAACTGAACGCGCCGTCCACATAGCCGTACTGCACCGGCAGATAAAGCTGGCGGCCTCTGTTTTGCCGGGAATCCTTCCAACTGTAATACTCCATGTCAGCCATGACGTATTGCCAATGGCGGTCGTTGATTTGAGCCGGGCGGCGCGCTTCCTCCAAGCTGGCGATGGCCTCCGCCCGTCCGCTCCGAAGATGATCTATGTCCCTTTCCAGGTCGGCGAGGATGATTTGCGCGTCTTCATAAAGATGACCGGCGTCGGTTAACTTGTTGTGCAGGGCGGTGTATTTGTCCAGATCTGCCTGCGCTTCCGCCATACGGATTTCGGCGTGGGCGTAGTCGATAGCGAGCGCGTCGCGGTTTTCCTCGGCGGCTTGCAGCCTTTCTGCCGCTTTGAAAGCTTTATAATCGTCTTCCGGCCGCCTTGACCTGCGGCTGATCTCCCGCAGCGCCTCCGCAGACGACCGCGCCTCGGACACCCGCTCCTCCGCCGCGTTCAGGCTGACCTGCCAGGCCTCGGTTTCCGCCAGCGCCTCGTCAAACCGCCGCTGCGCATCCGCCAGTTCCCGCTCAATTTCTTCCTGGCTTAAACTGACCGCAGATATATCGCTGTCCAGGGCGGCAAGATTGGCGCGCGCTTCCGGCAGCCGCGCCTCCAAATCGCTGATCTGCCTGTCCATTTCCTCTATGGACTTTCTGAGCTCGCGATTCGCGGTTTCCGTTTCCAGCAGGCTTTTCGCCTCTTCTCTTATCGCTTCCGCCGTGTCGCGCGCGGCTATCGGCACGTCGATCGCCGTAGCGGCGTAAGCGGCGGACAGAGCGGGCAAAGCGGACAAAAGGGCTGCCGGCAGAATTTTTTTGAACATTGCGTACCATCCTTTCAAAATAGACGAGTTTATATAACAAACGCGGCGAACCGCGCGGCCGGCGAAAACGGCAAAACGGAAGGATGATTTGTCTGTAATCATAACTATTATAACGCAGGAAAGCTTATTTTAAAATAGTGTGTTCAATATAACGTACGCCCGCCTTTTTTTCTGTCAGAAGGTAAAGCAGCTTTTCCGCCAGCGCCGCTTTATCCATTTTTTCAGCGTGGGCCAGATTGAAATTATACCAGAAATTTTCCGCCAGCGCCGGGTCGCCGTCCAAGAGGCCGTAAAAGACGGCGTAAAGCTGTGCGAGAGCGGGATGGTAATCATCCCACGACGCCGCTTTCGTCCGCCCGTCCAGCACGCTTTGCGCGAAAGTATTTTTCTCCGGGCTGTAAAGCTTAGCGATGGCGGCGGCCAGACCTTCCAGCGCGCTGGCCAGAAAAGGCGGGGTTTTGGCTTTCGCGTAAACAAGCAGGCGTCCGTAGGCTTTGAGACCGCCGTAGGCTTCGCAGTTGTCCGCGAGCCGCTTCAGGTCGATGGTGGGCAGGCTGCGCGTCAGGCCGTCCTTGCCGAGCTGGACGACTATCGTATAAGCTATGTCATTGATTTTTTGGATGTTTTTAGCGATAAAAGCCTTATCGCCGGTGATTTCAGCGTATCTGGCCAGAAGGTAGAGAAACCGGCCGGCGTAAGCGTTTATGGAGGAATATTTTCTGGTTGCCTGTTCCTTTTCCCATTTGAACTCATAATCATAAATCGTACCGGTCAAGCCGTGCTTGTCGGGATAGTTAAGATGGGAAAGGTACCATTTAAGAAAATCTTTCACCTCTTTGAAATGGCGGCCGTTTTCCAATTCATTAAGAGCCAGGAGGGATACCGCGTGCGGCTCGAAAAAATCCATGCGCGGCCATTCCTTCTCATAATAGCCCATCAGCGTTACGGCCGGGTGCCCGCGTCCCGCGCCTTTGACCGAGGGCAAAGGCAGAAGCGAAAACGCCGCCAGCGCCGATATGATAAGAAGGCTGCCTTTAAACTTATTTGGTTTCAGGCAAGTTATGAGGCTCATTTTACGGTTGCCAGAAAAATTCTTTCTTTACTGTCGTCGTTTATGGTTATATAGTAGTATTTTTCGTCTTCGGCGACCAATATGTCGGGTTCTTCCCGCGCCGTATTTTCTTCTTCGTCCTGGGCCGCGCTTTCTTCGTCCCGTTCCGTCGGCTCGCCGCTTTCCGTTTCCGCAAAGCTTTCGTCCGCCGTTTCTTCTTCCTGACCGGCAGTTTCGGCAAGCGGCTCGCCGTCAGACGCCAGACGGTAATAGTGGCGGACTAGGTAGCGGTACCGATAGCGCCGAGAGCTTTCCTGTTCCGGCGTTTGCGCGCGGGGCAGGGGAGTGTCCTGGCTCTGCGTTATCCGTTCCGGGGGCTGATAGAGGTATTTGTTTTTCGGGAGGGTAAAAGTTATTCCCCGCAAGCTTTCGGGATTGGCTAAGGACACTTTCAGGGAAGAACCTTCGCGGGTAAAACTGTATTCGGTATTGAGCATGCGCAGCAGGAAGCGGCTGTACTCGCTCATGCCGGAAAGCCTGATCCGGCCCGCGGCCGCGCGGCCGATAGCTTCCTGGGCGAATATGGACATCACCTCGACGTATTCATCCACAACGTCGGCCGGATGCGCGTAAATAAGGCGCGCGCTTTTATTTTTTTCCACATAATCGAGGACGTCCTGATAAAAGTACTCAATTTCCGCGCGCTGCATATCGTATTTGTCATACATTTCCCACAAGGACGCCGCCTTGCCGAAAGGCATTATGGGGAAAGCGATAATCCGCTCGCTGATCATCTCGTTGCCGAAAAAAGCCCGGTGGGGGGCGCTGCCCGTATCGCCCGTGTAATAGTAGGCAATCATGCCCATGTCCTTTATGATATTGGTCAAGAGCGGCTGCGGATGCACTCCGTTGGGCGCGGAATAAGAAGTAACCTTTTTCCCGGTAACCGCCTCAATGTCGTCGCTGTTGTCCTTGATGTGTTTTATTATATCATCTTTACTGAACTTGCCGTTCATCAGGCGAAAAGAAAACCAGTTATGCGCCCAGCCGCCATGCGAGCCGACTTCTCCCAGCTCCGTCATGATTTCCGTCAATTCGCGGCCTCTCTCCCTGACGTAGAAGCCTTCGTCGTCTCCTTCCCGGTTCAAAAAGTCACCGGCGGTTATATGGTAGGTAGCGTTGAATTCCTTGACAAAAATCGGCGTGTCGAGAAGTTCGGACAGGTTGGATATTTCCCGCCGGGAATCCACATGCCAGTTAAACAAGAAGGTACCTTTGCCGTCCTCCACGTTCATAATGTGCGGGATGCCCACGGCGTCAAACAGAAAAGCGCGCAGGCAAGCTCTGAGCGGCAGGTCGTCCCCTATCGCCTTCAACTGCCCGAGCGGCAGGTTGACGTAGAGAACTTTGCCTTTGCCGTAGTCGGTAATAACAATAGCCGGTATTTTTTGTTCGGTTCCGGTGATAAAGGCTTCCGCGTAAATGTTCTTTTCCGGTATCGGGCGCACTTTTTCATTCATATAAACAGGATATTCCAAAGCGCCGAAAAAATAACTGCTGAGCACCCGACCGCCCAGCGTTTTCCCGAAAGGGATCTGTAAAGCGTCGCGCTGTTCGTTTGAGGTAAAGACGATCTGTGCTTTTTCAAAAGAATCGTACTGCAATTTATCGGTCAGTATGTAATTGAGACCGGTAATGTCTGCAAAAACGGCCTTTTTCTCAAAAAAACCCCGGCCGTGCTTGGTGCCGGCGTCATAGACGACGGCCACGCTGCCGCCCTTGCTCATATAATCTTTTATCCACTCGATAAATTCCGAAGGCACGACCTGCATGACGCCGTCCGGGAAGATGAGCACGGGCACGGCGCCGACTATATCGCCGGGCTTCATGTTGAGCAAATCAAACACCTCAATAATTTTATGCGGCACGCCTTCCTCCGCCAGTACGCTCTGATAAGCCTTGAGGATATGGCCGTCTTTTTCCAGGCTGTCTTCGTTGTAAACGACGAGGACGCGCAAAGAATGGTCGGCGGTGATACTTTTCAGCTTATAGTAGTTGGGAACAGCATACGCCAGAAGAACTATGACGGCGGTCAGAAGCAGGGCGCGCAAAAGCTTGATCATAAGACGCGCCCGTCGCCTTCCGTGGTAACATAGCCGTAAACCGCGGCGCCTGAAGACAAGAATACCGTCTGGTTGCCGACTACCGACTTGATCTTTCCCGGCCGCCCTACCTGTGAGCCTTCGCCTATGCTGACGCTGCCCTGGGCGAATATGTCGCCCAATATTTTACAAAACTGTCCTATAACAATATCGCCTTCGGCGAACACATTGCCGGTAATCAGCACATTATCGTCGACATTCAGGTTGCCGTAAGTTTTGATGTGTCCGAGAATGCGGCTGTTGGCGCCGACCCAAAGACGGTTGGGAGTTATTACGCTGAACCGGGTGTCGGAGTAAGGCCAGATTTCCTCAAGCTGCCGCTCTTTGGCGCCGAGCGGGGGCGGGGGGAACACCCGCTCCTCGTCGTCCCGCGCCGCGAGCGCAAAGCTTTTTTTCCGGCTTGTTCCCGCTTTGACGGGCGCGCCGTAAAGGCGGCGGAATACGCAGCCGGCAGCGACCAGACACTCTTTGCCGCTGGTCAGGCTCACGCCCAGATTGCAGCCCTCGCCGGCGCTGATATTGCCTTCGGCGTCCAGCCAGCGACGCAAAACGGTGTTTTTGGCCAAAGAAACGTCGCCGTCGCAGACCAGGGCGCGCAGGTCGTTGTTTTGGCCGATAGCGGCGCTGCCGCGGACATAGATTTCTTTTTCAAAGGACACGCCGTTTTCCGTTGCCAGATCGCGCGGCGCGTAGGCAATGACATCCAGCGTCCGCTCGGACGATAGAACGCTGTTTTCCAGCACGCATACCTTCTCCGGTTTGGAAAATCTCAATTCGTATATGCCGGGACGCAAATCCTCATTGTTAAGGAAATTTTTGAAAAACCGCCGGAAGGATATGGCGAAATAGCGCGGGTCTTTCATATAATCCATGTTGATGAAAAGCGGTATCGCGTCGTTGGCTGCGTACATCTCGCGCCAGCCGCCGATAAACGGCCAGACGAAAGAGAAAACCAGAAACCGCACGCAAAGGAATACAATCATGAAGATTTTTGCTCCTCGGTTTTAGCGCGAAAGCGCGCCGTTTTCTGCCAAATCGTCCGGCGCCGGGTAAGCCTGTCCAAAAGGGCGTCGGCAAAACCGCGCGAGGTGTACCACATATAAAAATAAAAATTGAAAAGAAGAAAGGGAATGAGCAGCGTGCGCTGTTTCATCCCGTCGAGCAGGCAACCTGTACCCACCTGGTAAAAGGGCGCGAAATTGCCGAAAGTATTGTAAACGCCGATGAAAATCAAAAAGAATACCCCGGCGAAAATTTCCATTTCGCCGAGAAAAAACAGCGCCATGGAAACGACCATGCACGAGAGCAGTATGGCTGGCACGACATACACGCCCGCCAGGAGAATGGCGTCTGCTTTTTCCCTGCCGGAAATATAATCTGAGCGTAATAACGGTAAGAGATATTTAAACATGACGTCGTTATGACCGCGCGACCAGCGCCTTATTTGCCGGGCGCGCACCGCCCATGACTCGGGCGCTTCCTCGTAACACTCGGCGCGGTTGGCGTAAGCCACCTTCCAGCCGTTTAAAGTCAGGCGGAAGGTCAGCTCGGTATCCTCGGCCAGCATCTTAACGTTAAAAGAACCGAGATCAAGCACCACCTGCCGCAAAAATCCGCCCACCGTGCCGCCGTACTGCGGCACCAGGCGCATGTTCCAGCGCGCCTGCTGATCTACCTGGTAGCCGCCGGAACGCTCAAGGTCCAAAAGCTGGGTTAATATATTGACCCTGGTATTTACGGGAATGACGCGGCCCATGACCGCCCCGACCTCCGGGTCGTTAAAACATACGGCGATATTTTTGATGATCCCGCGCGGCGGCAGATAGTCGGCGTCGAAAATAATAATAATGTCGCCCCGTGCCTTCTGCAGCGCCTCGTTCAAGGCGGCCGGCTTGCCCCGTTCGCCCGCGTAGCGGTGCAGCGGTTTGATGACGTCGGGATGTTTCGCGGCGTATTCTTCCAGAATATCTTTGGTTTTATCTTCGGAAAAGTCATTTATCGGTATGACTTCAAACTTTTTGAAATCATAATCAATGAGCAGCATACGCTCCAATATATCGCGGCAGACCGCCTCCTCGTTGTGCATGGGGATGAGGATGGTAACCGGCCGCAGATCGGAATCGATAATGTCGTGATAATAAATGCGCTGTTTGCCGAAAAGACGGTTGATTGTAAAAATAAAGTGCCTGGCCGTATAGATTGCCAGCACCGCTATGGTAAACAGCATATAGCATTTCATTAATACTATTGCCATCTCCATAAAGAAAAATCCTCCGCTAAATTTCTGGCGATTTTATTGACGAACAGCGTGTAAATCCCGACCGCGTAAATAAAGTCGATGAGCGGGCCCAGCGCGAAAAACAAGATTGCCATATAGATCAGTGATATTTTGGAAACGATCATGAGAAAGACAATATAACGCACCAGCCCGAACAGCAGGGAATACAAATAAATAGAAACCATGACCAGGGCCTTGAGGAAGATGCTGACAGGCATCGGCAAAACGGCCAGTCCCATGATGATAGGCATAAAAAACCAAATGCCGATTTCCTGCAGCATGTAAAGCTGGGAATAATCGCCGCCGGTATAAGGAAAATGAGCGGGGAACAAAAGAAAATACAATGATGATACGATGTGTATCATACAAAGAATAACGCTGAAAATGAGAAAAGGCTTGAATTTTTGTATATTGGGCAGTATCGCCAGGAGGAGCAGGGGAACCACCGCGTTGCCGAGCGAAAAAAGATAGGAGGGAAAACTCTCCGGTACCTGGATGTAAAAAAGCGGCCCGATTGCTTCGATGTACCTTCTCGACATGATGTTGACCGAATCGGCGTAATAATAAGGGTCAAGGACGTTTTTGGTGATGACGCAGACCTGTTCGGTGATCTCGGGATAAAAAAGCAGTGAGAAAACAGAAAAAGGCAAAGCCAGCAAAGCGAAATGCAGCAGGAAAGTTTTGGTCGAACCGGGCAGTTTGCGGTACGAGCGATGGTAAAGTATGACTAATTTATTATCTTTTATGGCTTTATCTTTACTCATAAAAAGACCAACTTTATTGTAATAAGCCAAAACAGAAAAAAAACTACCCGCCGGGTGCGACACAACTTACCGCCGGCGGAAAACGGCCAGCGACCATGTCAGCTTGCTGCGAGACAAATAAAGAACAACTCTTAAAAATGTGTATAATTAACTGTTTTTATTTTATTATATTATGATAAAATAGTCAATAAGGCGGCGCTATTGAATGTAAAAATAATGCTGAATATTAAATAATTTTACAATGATAAAAATTCACGCTTCTTGAGGCCGGCGGCAGGCCCAAACACGCAAAACAGACCATGCGCGCGCGGGCGGCGGGCAGTTATTGGAGATTCCCTTTTGGCGCTCTTGTGGTATAATATTTAAAGGTTACCTGAAATAACGGCGGCGTATTTTTAGCAAGCGAAAGCCGCGGGCAGGATATCAAATGTTGCTGGGGAAGATTATATACTTGTGCCTTGCGGAGGCGGCGTTTTTTTTGCCGCTTCTGCCGGAGGCCGCCGTCCGCGCCCTGTCTGTCGCCGCCATTTTGGTCGCAGCGGACAGCGTTGCCGCCGGCCGGGTTAAGCTGGCCGTACCCCGCCAATTTTGGCTGCTGGTCTTGTTTTTTGTTCTGGCGGCTGTTTCTTTGCCTAATTCACCCCGTTACGCCGAGAGTTTGTACAATTTTAAGGTGCTGGCCGCGCAGTATTTTTTCATTTATTGGCTGGTTATTTCTTATGTCAGGACGCGCCGGGAACTTTACGGTCTGTTTTTCGCTCTGGCGGCGGCGGCTTTTTTGACGGCGTCTTACGGCATATATCAATATTTCGGCGACGGCGGCGCGTCCGCCGCCGAATGGGTGGACGCGGCGCGTTTCCCTTCTATCAGGGCGCGGGCGGTTTCCACCTTGGTCAACCCCAATATCCTGGCGTCTTTTCTCGTTATGGCAATAGCCCTGTGCCTGGGATGGGTTTTTGCCGGCGTCCGGCTGCCCGTGCGGGCCGGGGCGGCGCTTGTGTTGCTGACGAGTCTTGGCTGCCTTGTCCTGACTTTTTCCCGCGGAGCCTGGCTGAGCGCGGTGGCGGTGCTGCTTGCGGCGGACGCCTTAAAGAGCAGATTGCGCGCAAGCGCCGTAGCGGCGGCGCTTATGCCGCTTGTTTTTCTGCGCGAGGCGGTGGTTGTTGAGCGCTTTGTCTCCGCTTTTCAGGGCGCCGACACCTCCTCGCTCCTGCGCTTCGCCTTGTGGGAAAGCACGGCCGCCATGATTCGCGACCATCCTTTTACCGGTATCGGCTGGGGCGCTTACAGGTTTGTTTATCCAAAATACGATTTTTACATCAAAAACCCCGACGTCATCATCTATCACGCGCACAATATGTATTTGCACATAGCCGCGGAGATCGGCCTTTTAGGGCTGGCGGTTTTTTTGCTTCTCTTGTTTTGGCATTTTTATTTTGCCCTGCGCGCCTGGAAAACGGCTGCCTCTGCCGGGCAGAAAGCCTGCGCGCTCGGTCTTTGCGCGATGTTTTTCGCCACGCTCCTTGGCGGTATTACTGATTATACGCTGTTTAACAGGGAAATCTCTTCGCTTTTCTGGCTGCTGAGCGCGGCGTCTTTCGTCTTGTGGCGGCAGGTCGGTCAAAGCGGAGGAATAATAGAATATTAAGAGGATGGGGGA
>JAISPA010000174.1 GCA_031275255.1 Acidaminococcales bacterium
CGTGCCGATCAGGGCAAAAATGACCGACGCCAGCGGTATGGTGAAACGCTGGTACATTTCCATCTGGTAGCGGGCGGTCGGAGCGTACTGTCGGTCGAGCATACGCACGCGTTCGCGCAGTTCCTTTATCGACATTTCGCTGGGGTCTTTTTGCTCGCTGTTCACCTGCTGAGGAGTGAGTTTTACCGGCAGGAGCTGTTCTTTAAAGCGTGCGCTGCGGCTTAAGCCGGCATCGGCTGAGAGGTCATAGATGACGCCGTTTTCCATCAGCCACGCACCCTGCCGCCAAGTGGCTTTTTCGGCGTTCTGCACGTGAACGAGGTTGTTGTCTTTAAATTCTTCCACGATGACGCCGTACATTATCCCCTGCTGCTCGTCAAACTGCCGGGCGTAAGTCAGCCGCTCGATGGCGGCGCCGGCGGTGTCCTTGATCACTATATGGTTTTGCGAGCGGGGTTTGGTATTGCGCTGCACTTCATAATATAACACGTTGTTGTAGGCGAGTTTGGCCGCGGGTACGACTTTTTCGGCGAAAATCATGGAAAACAGGCTGACGCAAAAGGCCAGGCCGAAAACCGGCGTAACCATGCGGTAAAAACTTACACCGCCGCATTTGATCGCCGTTATTTCGCTGGAGGCCGACATGCGCCCGAAGGTCAGAAGGGATGCCAGCAATACCGACATAGGAAAGGTGTAATTGATAAATTCCGGCAAGCTCAGAAAGAACAGCTTGGCGACGGCGGAATAGGACGCGCCAAAGAGGGTGATGAAGTTGACCAGGCGGAAAAGCACGCCGCCGGCTATAAATATGCTGGTAAAGGCGCACACCCCGAAAATGAAGGGGCCGAGCATTTCTTTTAATATGTATTTGTCCAGAATACGCATGGCGCCTCCGTAAGGGAACTTTATACCATTGTCCGGCTAAAATCACAGCAGCTTTGCGGCTGCTTTGCTCGAAATCCTCGCCTGGCCGATTCCCGGGCCCGCCTGCGTTTTGCGCTTCGCCGGGCGGCAAACCGTCCCGCAAATTTCATACATGTTTTAGCCGGGCAGCGGCGTTAAAGCGAAAAATTGTCGCCGAGGTAGAATTTACGCGCGATCTCGCTTTCGGCGATCACGTCCGCGCCGCCGGAGACGAGTATCCTGCCTTCGTTGAGTATGTAAGCCTGATCGACGATGCGCAGGGTTTCGCGCACGTTGTGGTCGGTGATCAGGACGCCGATGCCGCGCCCGGACAGATGGCCGATGAGTTTTTGCAGGTCCATGACGGCGATGGGATCGATGCCGGCAAAAGGTTCGTCCAAGAGTATAAAGGACGGATCGGTCGCCAGGGCGCGCGCTATTTCCACCCGCCGCCGCTCACCGCCCGACAGTTCCAGCCCTTTGCGTTTGCGCACGTGGCCGATGTTAAATTCACCTATGAGCGCGTCCATTTTTTCCTGGCGTTCTTTCGGCGCGGCGGGAGTAAGTTCCAGAATCGCCATGATGTTCTCTTCCACGGTGAGTTTGCGGAAAATCGACGGTTCCTGCGGCAGATAGCCGATCCCGGCCAGCGCGCGTTCGTGAATGGGAAGGCCGGTAACGTCGCGCCCGTCTACCAGCACGCTTCCGCTGTCCGGCCGCACCAGCCCGACGATCATATAAAAGGTGGTGGTCTTGCCCGCGCCGTTTGGCCCCAGCAACCCGACGACCATGCCCTGCCGCACCCCGATGCTGACCTGGTCAACGACCGTGCGGTTTTGGAAAGCTTTCACAAGCGAACGCGTTTCAATGTACATGACTACGAACGTCCGCCTTGATTGCCGTCTTTATCGCCGCCCGCAGCGCCGCCCGCAGCGCCGCCGGACGCGTCCGGCGGCGGGTTTTCCTGTTTTACCGGCAGGTCCAGCCTGACCTCTCCTTTGCCTTCGAAGGTGTCATGGGCAACATTCACAATCAAAAGGTTGCCCATGATTTTATTGCCGTCCCGAACCAGCCAGGCGTTGCCGGACAGGGTAATTTCGCCCGGGCTGCCGTTTGCGCCCGCCGTATAGACGGCTTTGTCGCCCGCGCCGGAGACGCCGCGCGCAGGCGCGTCTATTTCGACGTTCCCCTCCGCCGTGCCGACGCCTTTTTTCAGGTCGTATTCGATGCTGTCCGCGTAGAGGCGGCTGCCGTCAGCCTGAACAAGCGTCCCCCGCCCGCCGGATGTTTTGGCGTACCCGCGCTCTGCCCAATAGTCCACGCGCGGCGCGAAGATGCTGCCCTCCGCCCGCGCTACCTGCGCCGAGCCTTCGGCGGTAAGGTGATCCTCGCCGCGAAGGAACAGCCGGTCGGCGGTAAGCACGGTTTCACCCTTGACGGCGGTAACGCCGCCCTCCAGAAACCCTTCCCCGGCGTTCAGGTTGTATTCGGCGCGCTCCGCCCTGGCTTCGCCGTCTTCCCGGGTAATGACCACGTTGCCCGCCGCCGTGCTCAACCCGGCTACGGAGTCGTAGGTTACGACGTCCGCCTTGATGGTAACAGGCGGCCGGGCATTGGCGGCGAAAACTTTTATGCTGAAAAAGAGCAGCGCGAAAACCATCACCGTCGTTTTCAGTATATAAACCGCCGCCGCCAGCGCC
>JAISPA010000176.1 GCA_031275255.1 Acidaminococcales bacterium
CCCTTATGTCGCCGACCTTCTTCAGCCCTAAACGTTCCAGCGCTACGATATGCAAGGTTGCAGGATAAAGGGCGCATATCCCCCGTAAACTGCCGATCTTTTTTCCCTGAAACATCGCCGTTCCGTTCACGGCATAATAAGCAACGTCGTTTTGCGCGACGGCCAGCTCAGCCTTGCCGTCCGCCAAAAGCGCGATGCCGGCGGCTGATCCGTCGGTTGTTTCCACAGACACATTCAGTCCCGGTATGCCTTTATTAAGGATTTCCGCCAAAACGCCGCTCAATTGAAAGTGACTACCGGCCGCGCCATCGGCCGCTATATTGATAAATTGCTGTTTTACCGGCACGACGGCGCTTTTTCTTTGCGTATTGCCGCAGCCCGCGAGAAAAGCGGCAAGCAGGCAAAAAATCAGGAAAAAGTTTTTCTTACGCATACTCCCTCCACCGGCAAAGAAAAATTTGGGCAGGCTTTCCTTCAGCGGGAACCGAGTCTTTTGTTGATGTCCAGCCGAACTCCGGCCGAACCAAGCCGCCCTCTGTCGGGCGTACTATGATCTGGCCGGACAAACGGCGACAGGGCTTTGCAAAATAGTGCCTGTTTCAGTTATAATTGTTTTGGTTATTAAAACAAGGGAGTAGTTGAGCAATGAGTAATTTTTCTCTCACGCTTGCCAAAACGCTTTATCAAAACATTTACCGCTGTGCCGTAAAGGGCGGTGACGGCGCGGTTAAAGGCTTTCTGCGCGTAATCCCGGGCTTGCCGCTTGACCGCGGCCAAATACCGGCGGATGCGCCGGATGCGCCGCCGTTCCTTTTGGTCATCGTCGACGATGCCGACATAAACAACGGCAACTTCCTTCATTTTGAAGACAGTGTGTCGATGCTGCTGCTGGAAAGATTTGCCGCCGAAGACTTCCGTCCGCTATATTGTCAGTTTTACTACCCGAGTCCGGCCTTGACGCTCAACGGGGAGAACGGCCAGGACCTTTTCGATTGCTGAATCAATTATACTGTTACTTGATTTCTTTTTGCAGCGCAAACTGCATGGCCGCCTGCCAGATTTCCTTGAGCGGGCGCCCGGTCAGGGCGGAAAGATTGCTGCAATCTTCAAATTCCGGCGCCATGTTTACGATCTTGCCGTCAAGTTTCCCGTATTTGATATGGACGTCCCCGTAAGGCGGCAGTTTTATCCTGTCGGTGTATCTTTCAAGCACGTTGCGTTCCACATGATAATATCGCACGCCTAAAGTGCTGGTTTCGGAAAAAACTGTTTTTGTGATGTCGTCAAGCAAAAAATCCTGTAAAAGCACCGATAAGAGGCAAGCCGGGCGGCCTTTTTTCATGATGATCGGGGTTATCCAGACGTCTGAGGCGCCTGTGGCAAAAAGTTTATTCATAATGTGGCTGTAAAGCTGCGGATTCATATCGTCGATATTTGTTTCCATGACAACCATTCTTTTCTTGGTTTCTTTTGCTGCTATTTCTCCCTTTATAACCCGCAGGGTATTCGGGATGTCCAGCTCATAACCGCCGGCTCCGTAGCCTATCCTTTCGCTGACAAACCCGTCCGGGACGCTTTGGCTGACCTGAGCGGTCGCGGCAAGTATCGCCGCCCCGGTGGGCGTCGCCAGTTCTTTTTCAATATCACCCTGGTAAAAAGGGATGGCCCTCAACAATTCCATGGTCGCCGGCGCGGGAACAGGTATGCGGCCGTGGCCGCACTGCGTAAAACCAAAACCCGTCCTCACCCTCGAAACAAAGACCGCCTCGATGTTCAGCCAATCCAAACAAACAGCGGCGCTCACTATATCGACAATCGCGTCAACCGCCCCAATTTCGTGAAACTGCACGTCTTCCACGGCTATGCCGTGAACTTTAGCCTCCGCCCGCGCCAGGCAGACGAAGATGTCAATAGCCTTCTGTTTAATTTTTAAATCAAGCGATGATCTGTCGATCAACGCTACTATTTCACTGAGACCGCGATGTTCATGCGTCCCGCCTTCACGCGCGTCTTTAATGTTTACCTCTGCGTAAGTTGCGGCAATCCCGCATTTTATCACTTTACGTATGACAAGTTCATAGCCCGGCAGGTTCAGCATGTCCAACCGCTCGCGCAAATGCTGTTCGGAAACGCCTAAATCAAGCAACGCCCCCATAAACATATTACCACTGATGCCGCTGAATGCATCCACATATAAAGCCCGCAATTCAATCACCTCATTTTATTTATTAAAGCCGCCAGCCGCCCGGCGCCAAACCCATTGTCTATGTTGACAACGCCTACGCCGGCGGCACAACTGTTAAGCATGGCCAAAAGCGCTGAAAGCCCGCCGAAATTAGCTCCATAGCCGACACTGGTGGGAACCGCTATGACCGGCTTGTCGACAAGCCCGCCGACCACGCTGGCCAACGCGCCTTCCATACCGGCCGCGACCACGCATACATTAGCTTTGCGGATAAGATCAAGGCTGGCAAACAAACGGTGTATTCCGGCCACGCCGACGTCAAAAACCCGCTCGACCTTGTTTCCCATCACTTCCGCCGTCAGCGCCGCTTCCTCCGCCACCGGCACATCGCTCGTGCCGGCGGTTATCACGGCGATGTAGCGCTTTTTGTCTACAACAGGCTTTTCGTTTATGACCACAACCATACGGGCCTGTTCATTGTAAAAGGCATGCGGCAGGATTTTTTTTATTTCCGCAAAAAATTCCGCCCCGGCCCGGCTGGCCAAAACATTCCCGCCCCTCGCGGCGAGGCTTTTTACTATGGCCGCCGCCTGTTCCACGGACTTTCCCTCGCAATACACCACTTCGGGAAACCCCTGCCGTTTCACGCGCGCATGGTCAATCCTGGCAAAGCCGAGATCTTCAATGCATCCGCCGTTCAATTCCCGTACCGCCTCTTCGTGGCTGAGGCGGCCTGCTTTGTATTGGCGAAGTATAAAAGAAATATCCTTCAATTCCCTGCTCATTTCTTCACTCATTGCAAATTCGCGTTTGGCGGGAGAAAGCCTGCTTTCAACAAAAACAGCCTGATCTCGCCGCTTATCTCCGAAAGGCTCCTGCCGTCCGTGTCCACGGCATATTCCGCCTTGGCATAATACGTTTCCCGCGCTTTCAGCAAAGAAGTTATTTTTTTCCAGCGGCCGCCGCCGCCCAAAAGCGGCCGGCCGCCGCCCTCGCCCGTGCGCTGCAAAATAACGGCAGGGGACGCCCGAAGGCAGACGATATGCGCCCGCCTTGACAGTACGGCAAAATTATCTTCGCGCACAATCGCGCCGCCGCCGGTGGCTATAACCTGTCCGCTGCGGGCGGCGATGGTTTTCAGCGCCCGGCTTTCCGCATCGCGGAAAAATTCTTCCCCGTTTTGCGCAAATATATCGGGAATAGGTTTTCCCTGCATTTTCTCGATTTCTTCATCCGTATCGACAAACGCCATTCCCAACTCGTGCGCGAGCATACGCCCGACCGTCGTCTTGCCTGTACCCATAAATCCCACCAACGCAACATTGCCTTTGCCGGACATCACGCACCAATGATCAGGCGGGCTTTATTTACGACATTGGCCACATTGAAGCCGAGTTTTTCATATACTTCGCCGCCCGGCGCCGACTGACCGAAACGGTCAAGGGCAAGTATATTCTCCGGGCGGGCGGCGTATTTTTCCCAACCGTGCGGCACGCCGGCCTCAACCGCCAGCACCGGCGCATTTTTCGGTATAGTTTGCTCCCGGTATTCTTCGCTTTGGCGATCAAACAATTCCCAGCTGCACAGGGAAACCACACGCGCGTTTATCCCCATCCCGCCGAGTTCTTTTTGCGCCGCCAGGACAAGCGCTACTTCCGAGCCCGCCGCCACCAGAGTTATGGCCAGCGGGGCGGACGGCTCCGCGCTGAGTACATATCCTCCCTTTTCCGCCCCAACTCTGATTGCGGCGGAAAACCCATTCAATACAGGCACTTTTTGCCTGGTGAGAAGAAGCGCCGCCGGCTTTCGGCCGTTTATCGCCACCCGCCACGCCTCAGCCGTCTCCAACGCGTCCGCCGGCCGCAGGACAAGCAGCCCGGGAATAATTCTAAGGCTCATGGCCTGCTCGACCGGCTGATGGGTCGGGCCGTCCTCGCCGACCGCTATACTGTCGTGCGTAAGCACAAATATCACATGTACGCCCATCAGCGCCGCCAGCCTGATCGCCGGCCGCATAAAATCGGCGAACACCAGAAAAGTCGCGCAATACGGCACACACCCGCCGTGCAGAGCCATGCCGTTGGCAATGGATGCCATCGCCTGTTCGCGCACGCCGAAATGTATGTTGCGCCCGGCCGGGTCAGCGCGGGAAAAATCGCCCGCGCCGTTTATATAAGTCTTGTTGGAAGGAGCAAGGTCGGCGGAACCGCCGCATAAAGACGGAACAAGCGCGGACAGTTTTTGCAGTATAAGCCCGGACGCTTCGCGTGTGGAAGTCTGTATCACATCGAAAAAAATACCGGACAGTTCGTCGTTTTCCACTCTGAAGCCGCTTTCCCAGCGTCCGGTCAATTCTTTCGCCAAAGCGCCGTGCGCTTTTTGGTAGGCGGCGAAAAGATCGTCCCAGTGCGCTCTCTTTTTCGCCATGATTTTGCTTTTTTCCGCAAAGTAAGCTTTTACTTCCGCCGGCACCGTAAATGGCTGCACACCGGGTACGCCCAGTTTTTCTCTGGTTCTGGCCGCGTTTTCCGCTCCCAGCGGTTCGCCGTGCACCGCCGGGGTGTCTTGTTTGGGGCTGGCAAAACCGATGTGCGTACGGACCATGAGCAAAGAGGGTTTATCGGTTATTTCCCTGGCTTCCCGGATCGCCGAAATCAAGGCGTCTATGTCTTCCGCGTCCCCGACCTGCCGGGTATCCCAGCCGTAGGCCTCAAAACGCGCCCGCACATTTTCCGTAAAGGCGATTTCCGTCGATCCTTCAATGGTTATTTTGTTGTCGTCATATAAATAAATCACCTTGCCCAACTCCAAGGTGCCGGCCAACGAGGCCGCCTCGGCTGCTACTCCTTCCATCAGGTCGCCGTCGGAAACTATGCCGTAAACATAATGGCCGACAATCTCAAACCCCGGCCGGTTGTATTTGGCGGCAAGCATTTTTTCGGCGATCGCCATGCCGATGCCTGTAGCAAAACCGTGCCCAAGCGGACCGGTGGTAGCCTCAACTCCCGCGGTATGACCGTATTCGGG
>JAISPA010000177.1 GCA_031275255.1 Acidaminococcales bacterium
TACAGTCCATTCCTCCCATGCCGGCCACTACAAAGGGGGGGATGCGCATTTTTTCCATGACTTTAATTAAAAGTTTCATGCAAGGGTCATAATCTTGTACCACAAAACCATCATAGTCCATTGTAAGGCTGAGTTCACAAGTAGCGTTGGTGTCCTGTATGCGTTTATTGCAATATTCCTCAATATAAGCATAGTAATCTTTAAGACCTTGCAAGCTGTGATTACGCAGCTCGCCGCGAATGACAACATAGTCGCAGACGGTTCCTATATTGCTGCCGCCATTAATACAGCCAAAGTTGGATGTGGCCGTATCGCTAAGCCGGCCTTCTTTTACGCCATCCAGAATATGGGCGGCGGCCATTATGGCGTTGACTCCGCGCTCGGGGAAGTTGCCGGCATGGGCAGCTTTGCCAAACACTTCCACAGTAACTACGCCTTTAAATGGCGCACGGCTGACGACGCGGCCGACATTGCCTGAAGTGTCGAACACATAACCCATCTTTGACTGTATGCGGCTGTAATCCAAGTAGCGGCTTCCTGCCAAACCAATTTCTTCACAGACAGTGAATATAACTTCAACAGTTGGGTGCGCTTGCCCGCTTTCTTTTACACGCCGCAATGCTTCAAGGATGATTACGACTCCGGCTATATTGTCTGCTGCAAGAATTGTTTTTCCGTCGCTTGCTATATGTCCGTCTTCGGTAATCTGCGGCCTGATGCCCATTCCCGGCTCTACTCTGTCCATGTGGGCGCATAACATTAAGTGTCCAGGACGGGTTCCCTGCATAGTGGCGATAATATTCCCGGTATTGCCGCCGATTGTTTTGCCTGCATCATCCTCGTGGATATCAAGGCCGATTTCCGCAAGCTTCTTTATCAACTTGTCGGCCACCAGCCGCTCATTTTTAGAAGCGGCGTCAGTTGAAACTAATTCGATGAACTCTTGTACCATACGGTGCGTGTCCATATAACACCTTCCCTTATCCCGCCTAAGATAATATTATAGATTGTTAATCGCATTATAACAAAACATATTTGACTATAAAACTGCTATAATTGCGGCTATAATAAAAACCGGCATTATACTACATAGTATCGTCAATAGATAGAAGCCCATATTGCAATACAGCGTATTTGGACCGCCGCTAAAAAGAAGCCGTGTTTTTTTGCATAACGCGTGGCAATGCCTCGTCAGCGTTTCAACAAGAAAAACGTATTCTCTCCCAAGTGGCGCCGCTTATAAAGATACGCATCGTAACCCCGCTGCTCCTTCCGGTTCTTCTTCGGCGGGATCACCGCTTGCATCCCTGCCTTTTGCGTTGCTTATACCATTACATCCGTGTCATAGCCACGATCGGCCAGCAATACATCAGCCCTAATGCCTTCAATCAGTCTGCCGCCATATTTGCAATCCGCAACGGTACCTGCCGTAACAAACATTCTGACTGGCATACCATGCGCATTTACAGCCAGATGTACCTTGGAATTAAGTCCTCTTTTGTCCTGCCCATGCTTTGGTTGCCGCCAACGGACCCATCCGCGCGCGGATGCGTTTTGATGTAACTTGCGTCAATCATGAGCCATGCAAAATCGGGTTCGTTGACCAACCTTTCCAAAACACGTTCCCAAACCCCTTTATCTTGCTACCGACAGAATCTCCTGTGTGTATTCTTCCAATCGCCGTACTCCGGCGGCAAGTCTCTCCAAAGGGTTCTGGTTCTCAATATCCGGAACACACCGTTTATGAACTGCCGGTTGTCCCTCGCGTTGCCGCCCTAAGTGCCTTTACGTCCAAGCAGGTTTGGCTCCAGTGCTGCCCAAGCTTCATCGCTTATATCGTGTCGACGATACGCTGCTTGCATTTTTCTCGCCTCGCAATCTCTTTGATTACTTATATATCATAGTTGTGTTGCTATTGACGACACTATATAGATAAAAATGATTTTTATTTTTAATACTGAACACCTGTACAAAATATAGTATACTATTCGTTGAGATACATAGTATGAGGTGAGACCATGCGCATCATAGTCAAAGAGCATGTGATTTACAGTTTTAATCCCGATAATCCCATCCGCTACGAAGTGGCGGATGGGGAGACTTTCTGGGTAGAAATGGATGACTGCTACGGCGGACAAATCAAGGATAAAGAAACCTTGCGTCCAAATATCGATCTTTCCGTTGTGGACGCCGCCGTCGGCCCCATAGGCATATCCGGCGCCAAGGCTGGCGATGCATTATGTGTGGAAATTCTTGATATAAAACTTGCCGCTCAGGGTGTCATGGTTACTTCGCCAGGACTTGGCGTGTTAGGGCGCATGATAACCGTTCCGGATACTAAAATTATACCAATAAGTAATTGTATGGCGCATTTTTCTGATAATATCAAGTTGCCGCTAACGCCAATGCTTGGGGTGATAGGCGTGTCGCCGGATAGCGGAGACGTACATTGCGCCATCCCTGGCAACCACGGCGCCAATATGGACACAAAGGCTATAACCATTGGTTCCAAAGTATATCTTCCGGTAGCAGTGGACGGCGCCGGACTTGCGGTGGGAGATTTGCACGCTTGCATGGGTGACGGTGAAGCAAGCGGAACGGGAATAGAAATAGCAGGCAAAGTATGTCTGAAGACCGTAGTTATCAAAAATCATCCGTTAAAGCGTCCCGCAGTTGAAACGGCGGATAGTATTTACACGATTGCCAGCGCAAGCCGCCTTGAAGACGCTATTCCGGTGGCTGTAGATGATATGTGCAAATTGATTATGCAAAAAAAACAACTGGCCTTTCAAGACGCTTACCGCATAGTCAGCGCAGTGTGCGACATACAAATAAGCCAGGTAGTCAATGCCGCGCGTACGGTACGCGTACGCGCGCCCAAAGCAATTTTAGGCATAGTATCGTTTTTGTAAATTTGCGGAATTGGGGTTTGGTTACGGCGTTTGCGAAAGCACGGCGCAAAATTATGTCGGATGGGCAGAAACACGTTGGTAAAGAGCGGTAAGTTCAGGCTTCCGGGCAAGAAAGCCTTGCTTGAAAATACCGCTGCCATCGTTTCAAGCCCAGAATGTCCCTGATTTGCGGTATTTACAACTTTGAACTGTTTCACTAATTATTGGAGAGATCTATTACTGATGAGGAGAAGAGAGGATGAAACGTAAAGCGGCAATCATATTTTCGTGTTTGGCATTAGTGATCGTGGGCGCTTTTGTATGGAGCGCGTTCAATGTTCCGCGCCAAAAGGAAATGAGGAGTTTTCCGAAAGCGGAGCGGATTGATTTGGGAAACGTACTTGTGGTATTTTATTCCCTGACAGGCTCTACCAAGGAAATTGCGGGCAGAATTGGCGAGATGACCGGAGGGGCCTTGTTTGAAATCGAAACGGAAAAAAGTTATCCCGCTGCACCGATAGTGTATATTTCCGTATGGAGAGAGCTGAAAAATGGCAATTTGCCTGTTTTGAAAAAAATTCCGCGTAATTATTCTTCTTTTGATGTGATTTTCGTGGGTTCTCCGGTGTGGTTTTCCTCATTGCCGGCGCCAATACGCGCGTTCTTGTCGCAAAGCGATTTTCAGGGAAAAACAGTAATTCCTTTCTCCACACAAGGAGGAGGATTCGGAGATTTTTTCGCCAGCTTTGAAAAAGAAGTTCAAAACGCGAAAATAACGAAGGGAATGGATTTTTCTACGTCCTCCGGGAGAGATGTTTCCGCGCTTGATCAGAAAATTGCCGTCTGGCTGAACGAACTGAAGAACGACCTGCTGCATAAGCCGTAATGTTGCGGTGTTTTACCGGCCGTTTACTGCGAAAATATATTCGCCTATATTTCTCGTTGCGATCTGTGATACTGTTCCCCGTCTAAAATCGTGTCATCTTTGCCGCTAATTTGCCGCACTGCTTTGTTGCAAATCTCCGCCGAGTCTTGTTGCGCCTCGTAGGACGAAAAATTGGCTCGCAAATCTTATCAATGTTTTAACAGGAGCTTTTTATGGAAGCGGAAGAATTCCTGCGCCGGCTTGACGCCGGCATACCGCCGCTGACGCTTTTAATAGGCGGCGAACACTTTTATATCGAAAAGATACGGAAAAAAATCAGGGAAAAATGGCTGGGCGACGAGGCGGAAAAAGACATTGCCGTCTTGCCGTCCGAACCGGCGGCGCAGAAGTTCTCGCTGCTTTTATCCGGCAGTTCCTTTTTCAGCACGCGCACGCTGATCGAAGTACGGCAGAGCAGGCTGCTGTCCACCGCAAAGCAAGTTTCCGACGAGGAAGCCGGCGCATACCTGGCGATGTTCAAAACAATACCTGAACATTGCCGGATAGTAATTCAAAGCGAAAAGGCCGACGCCAGGCTGAAATTTTACAAGGCGGCCAGCGCCTTGGGACAGGTTGTGGAATGCGCGCTCCTGGAACCCGGAAAAAAAGGGGATTTTAACAAATTGAAAAACTGGCTGACGCGGGCGGCGGCTGATTACGGCAGCCGCTGGGAAAGCGACGCGCTCTCTTTCGTCACAGACGGCCTGTCCATGCTGCAGGAAGTCTCCCTCGCCCAATTGGCGCAGGAAATCGAAAAAATGTCTCTTTACGCCGGCGCCGGGAAAAGCTGGAGCAGGAAAGACGCGGAAATTGTTTTCTCCGATTTTACAGGTTTGTCCGGCTTTGTACTCATCCGCGCCCTCGCGGAAGCGGACGCCTTAAAGGCGCTTGACATCCTGCGCGAAACAACCGCGCGCGGCGTATATTTGCCTAAAACATTGGGACTCATCGCCCTGCAACTGCGCCGGCTGCTGGCGGTAAAAAGCATTCTGGAAAGGGGCGGCGGCCGAAGCGACGTCATAGCCGAAGCCGGCATAAGGCCGTATTTCGCCGATGAAACCATCGGGCAATGCCGGAAAATCCCCAAAGATAAAATCAAAAATGCGCTGGCGGGAATTTCCGCCATTGCGCGGGAAGCGCCTTTCGGCGGGCGCGGCATCGCGCATCTGGAAGAAATAATCGTGGAGTTTTGCCGCTGACCGCCAAAAACCTGCCCTGCTTTGCTGCTGAATCAACCAAAATCTGAGCGGTTCCGATAACATGAATAAGTTCCAGGCAATTAGGCCTCGTTTAAAAACAATTTACTTGAGCAAAATAGTGATAGCCGCAAGAAGCACAAAGGCGAGGAAAGAATCATCCGATTTATCGCAGCTGGTTGCAACACGGCGAAACCACTTGATTTTTTGAAAAAAACATTCAACCAAGTGCCGTTCCCTGTAGATATGCTTGTCGTAATCACACGGCTGTTTCACGTTGGACTGCGGCGCAATTGTGCAGCGCCCCCCGCTTGAAACGATGAAATCGCGAATCGCTTTCGCGCCATAAGCCTTGTCGCCAATAATGTTGCTTCCCGAGAT
>JAISPA010000224.1 GCA_031275255.1 Acidaminococcales bacterium
AAATCTCCGCCATAAGCATACCGTAAGCCATATTGCCGCCGGCAGCAGGAGCAGGCGCAGCCGGAAAAGAAGCGGGGCCGGCAACAGGCGCCGTTATTTCCGGCAGGCTTTCCGGCACGCATATTTCGGTTTCTACTCCCCGTGTGCAGACTGTTTCATCTTCCACTCGGCCGCCTTGCTCTTTTGCGTCTTCGCCGTCATAGTCTTCTTCGTCACCATAATCTTCTTCATAATCTTCTTCATAATCTTCTTCATCTTCGTAATCTTCTTCATATTCTTCGCGCCGGCCCGAACTGCCGTACCCGCTGGTTTCCTGTTTCCCCGCCTGCTCCGGGCCGAAAACGTCTTCGAGCCATTTTTTGAATTTTTTCTCTTCCTCGGCTATATCCCGTGCGCTCTCCGCTGTGTCTTCCGGCGGCGGGGCAGATCTGTACCGATTGTTTTCTTCGTCTTTGCGATCTTTAGGCAGCTGATAAACCCGCAGTATAACCCACTTTATAATTCTAAATATTACAACCAGCGCGAAAATTGCAACTATCGCGGGAATCTGTTTCATGTTTATTTACCGGACGGCGGGAATTCGCCGTTTGTGGATGGCGTGCCGGCGATATTGCTGCGCATCTGGGTGTCGGCGATTATGTTGTTCATGTTGTAGTAGTCCATCACGCCCAATTTGCCGTCGCGCAACGCGGCAGCCAGCGCCTGCGGCACTTCCGCCTGCGCTTCGACGACCCTGGCCTGCATTTCCTGCGTATGGGCTTTCATTTCCTGCTCTTTCGCCACGGCCATAGCGCGCCTTTCTTCCGCCTTGGCCTGGGCTATCCGTTTGTCGGCTTCGGCCTGCTCGGTCAAAAGATGGGCGCCGATATTGCGTCCGACATCGACGTCGGCGATGTCGATGGAAAGTATTTCAAAGGCGGTGCTGGCGTCAAGCCCTTTCTCCAGTACGGTCCGGGATATATGGTCAGGATTTTCCAGCACTTCCATGTGTGAGCCTTTGGATCCGACGCTTGTTACTATGCCTTCGCCCACGCGGGCGATGATGGTCGCCTCGCCCGCGCCGCCGACCAGCCGGTCGATATTGGCCCGTACGGTAACCCGAGCCTTTACTTTAAGTTCTATGCCGTTTTTAGCGACGGCAGAAATGGCGGGGGTTTCAATGACTTTGGGATTAACGCTCATCTGTACGGCCTCCAGCACATTGCGGCCGGCCAAGTCTATGGCGAACGCCCTTTGCAGCGTCAGGCTTATTTGCGCCCGGTGCGCCGCTATCAAGGCGTCTATGACTTTGTCGACATTGCCGCCGGCCAGATAGTGCGCTTCCAACTGATCTGTGTTTACGTCCAATCCGGCTTTGTTAGCCTTGATAAGCGGCAGGACGATTTGCGTGGGGCTTACCCGGCGCAGCCGCATACCGACAAGATTGACTATGCCCACGTGCGCGCCGGCGGAAATGGCCGATATCCACAGCCCCAGCGGAACAAAATGCAAAAACAGGGATAACGCGACTATGGCTAATATAATGATTACACCGCTGCCTAAGATTAATTGCATAAATAAGTCTCCTCACAAATTTAAGATTGACAGGCGAGATAACAATGCGCCTGTTTTGCGCCGGACGGGGCGGCAAATCGGCCCGCAAACCTTATCCGTGTTTTAACCGGGGGACAGTGCGGACGCGAAAACGGCCATATTCCAAGCTGCAAGGCCGAACTCAGGCAATTCGCGGTTAACTGCGCAAAAAAACCTTTTTGCCAGGCGCCGCTTGCGGGAAAAAGGCCTGCCACCCGACGCGTTCTACGCCAATGAGCGCTGCTTTGTCCGCCGCGCCCATTGCGGGAAGCTGTTCAGGCTTTTTTGACGAATAGTTTGCTGCCTTCCGTTTTTGTTACTACAATCCTCTCCCCGGCGCCGATAAATTCGCCTTGCGTCAGCACGTCAAATTTTTCACCGCCGATTGCCGCCGCGCCGCCGGGATGCAATTGTGTAACGCTGACGCCTTCCCGTCCCAGGTAATTTTCATAATTCGGCCCGGCGCTGAATCCGTTTTCCCGGCTGGAAGTGTTTTTCAGTATGACTCTGTTCCAGAGGGTACTGGAAGGCAGACGGCGGAGCAGGAGCAAAAACAAGATTATCGCTGCGGTTATGCTGACGGCCAGCCAGACAAGGGCATTTTGATTGCCGCCGAGTATGAGAAAAAAACTGGCCGCAACCGCTATGATGCCGCTGATTCCGAATACGCCGAACCCGGGGATGAATGCTTCAATGATCAAAAGTACAATTCCCAGAAGAAAGAGCAAAGGCTCAAGCCAGCCGGAGATGCCGACAACAAAACCGCCGCCGAATAAAAGAAGCGCCCCGAAAGCGGCGACAGCCGCGCCTACGCCCAGGCCGGCGGTCTTGACTTCGGCGATGATCGCAAAAATTATAATGGAAAGGAGGGCCGATTTTGCCGCAGGCGTTTCAATTATACTGACAAATGTTTCCCGCCAGCTTTTGCTGACAACTTCTATCGCGCAATCTTCGAGTTTTAATAGCTGCAAAAGCTGCGCGCGGTCTTGCGCGACAAAATCGGCCAAACCTTCTTTTACCGCCTGATAGTCGGTAAGGGCCAGTATCTGACCTTTTTGCGCGTATTCTTTATAGCCGAGCGTTTTGTCCACCATAGCTTGCGCGATTTGCGGGTCGCGGCCGGTTTGTTTGGCGGTGGCGGCAAATTCGGCTTTAACGGCGGCGATGGTTTTTTCCGTCGCCGGTATGGGTTCGGCCGCCCCGATGCTGCCGCCCGGCGCCATGACTATTCGCCCGTGCGCGAGCGCGATCAAAGCCCCCGCCGACCAGGCGCGGTTTTTTACATAACAGACCGTCGGAATAGCGCTTTCTATGATCTTGTCACGGATATTGGTCGCAGACTCTACCAGTCCGCCGAAAGTATCCATTTGCAGTATGAAAGCAGCGGCGTTCTTTTCTTTCGCCAACTCGAGCCCTCTCAGAACAAGCGCCGCCTGGCCCCTGTCAATTTCGCCTGAAAGCTCGACTATCACCACGTTCTTGTCGGCCGCCGCCCGCGCCGCCAGGCCATTGAGAACAAAAAACAGCGCGGCCAGAATAATGCACAGCGTTTTTGCCAAACTCCCGCCTCTTTTCTCGGGGCGTGTCCATACTGCCGTTCAACGCCCACCTTCTGGCGGATTTTCCGCCATGCTTTGTTACCTGTCCAACCCTTTGCCGACGAGCGTTTCCTTCACAAGGTCGCTGACCTGTTTGCCGTCCGCCCGGCCTTTTATCCTGGGGGTCAGAAAGGACATGACTTTGCCCAGGTCTTTTAATGAAGCCGCGCCGGTTTCTTGCAGCGCCTGCGCCACCAGCGAGCGTACCTCGTCCCCGGTAAGCTGCTTAGGCATATACGCCAGCAGAATATCTATTTCCTGCTGCGCCTGCTGCGCCAAATCCGGGCGGTTGCCTTTGGTAAATTCCACAAAAGAATCCCGGCGCATTTTGATTTCTTTGGCCAAGACGGACAGAATCTCTTCTTCGCCGAGTTCGCGCCGCACTTCTATTTCCGCGTTTTTGACGGCCGCCCTGACCATGCGGATAACCGAGAGGCGTAATTTACCGCTCTCCCGTTCACGCATGGCGTTTTTCATATCTTCGCTCAATCGCTCCTTAAGCGACATATATTTTACCCCGTTTATTTGATCTTGCGTTTTCTCGCCGCTTCAGACTTCTTTTTGCGTTTCACGCTGGGCTTTTCATAATGCTCACGCTTACGCACCTCGGAGAGAACGCCCGCTTTCTGGGTAGCCCGTTTGAAACGGCGCAACGCGCTGTCCAAAGTTTCATTTTTACCGACTTTTACTTCAGCCATTTGTCATCCCTCCTCTCCTGGTTAGCGTTAAGGGGAGTAAATCGTTGACTATACTTTATTATTATACCGTAAAACGCAACGCTGTGTCAATGAAAGCAGGACGGGCAAACACGGCCGCCGCACGAACCTTGATTTAAAAAAATCGGCGCGCCCTTTCCCTTGAAGGGAGGCGCGCCGATTTTTTCATTTAAGCATAGTTGCCAAAAGACAAGCTTTTAATAAGCCGCGACAAACAACTCAAAATAGCCCTGCGGATGGGCGCAGGCCGGGCAGGAAACCGGCGCGGATTTACCGCGGTGGATGTAGCCGCAGTTGTTGCATTTCCATTCTACTGTTTCATCTCTTTTGAATACAACGCCTTTTTCTATATTTTCGGCAAGTTTACGATAACGCTTTTCGTGGCGTTCTTCCACCTCGGCTACTTCCGTGAAGGTAACGGCGATGTCGGGGAAGCCCTCTTCTTTGGCGGCTTTGGCGAAGCCAACGTACAATTTCGTCCATTCCTCATGCTCCCCGTCGGCCGCCGCTTTCAGGTTGGCCAAAGTATCCGCGGCGGAATAAGCCAAGGGATAAGCGGCGCTTATATCGACCATACGCGGGTTTTCGTCCTTGGTGTATTCCAGCGCCCATTTCATGAATTTCTTGGCGTGTTCTTTTTCGTTGCCGGACGTCTCCTCAAAAATGTTGGCGATTTGCACATACCCGGCTTTGCGCGCCACGGAAGAATAGTACGCGTACCTCGTGCTGGCCTGACATTCGCCGGCAAACGCTTTCATGAGGTTTTCCAATGTTTTCGTCCCTACCAAACTTTTGCTCATAAAAATCCCCCCTGCTGATTTGATTTAACACGGAACAGTATAACCGTCTCCGGCGAGACAAGCCCGCCCAACCGAGGATCGGGATTCAGCGGGAGCCGAATCTCCCGCCGGATGAAGTCCCGTCCAAGTACACGGCGCCGTCCGGGCGTTATGTGGCATCTTTGGCCGGCCGCCCGAACAGCGACCTTACCCCCTGCGCCGCTATGCACACGCCCAGCAAAAGCACCAGCACGGCCATTACCAATTGCAGGCCGTCGTTAAACGTGTTTTTGCTGAGGCCGCCGGCCAGCCCGGACGACAACTGGTATATTTTAATGCAGAGCGCGGAGAAAGTAACCGCGATCATGAAAAAAATGGGTATGATCATCATATAATGCGCACGTTTGGTACGTTTGAGAAACACGGCGCAGGCGATAAGCGACAAGGCCGACAATAGCTGGTTGGACGAGCCAAACAGCGGCCAGATGGCCGAATAACCCGCTTTGGCCAATAGATAAGCGACCAGGAGAGTTAAAACAGTCGCGACATATTTATCCATAAAAAATTTCCGCACCGCCCCTAGTTCTTCACCTTCGGATGCCTGAAAAAATTCCTGAAAGGACAGGCGCCCCACGCGGGCGACCGAGTCCAGCGAGGTCATGGCAAAAGCGGAAACCGAAAGGTTGATCAATACAAAAACGATGTCGGACGGCAAGCCCAGCGTTGCGAGGAAGTTGGCGACGCCGCCGGCGAAGACCTGCGGCGGGGTAATAAAACCTTGTTTGGCGGCGGCGCCGGCGGTGAAAGAAGCCACGGCGATCAGGGCGATAACGGCGAGCAGGCTTTCCATCAGCATAGCGCCGAAGGAGATCGGCAGCATATCATTTTCATTTTTGATTTGTTTGGACGCCGTCCCGGAGGATACCAGCGAGTGAAAGCCGGAAACCGCCCCGCAGGCGATAGTAACGAACATCATGGGAAACAGCGACTGCCCGCCTATCTCAAAACCGGTGAAAGCCGGCAGGTTTATGGAAGGGTTTGAGGCGAAAACGCCTATTACGGCGGCAATAATCATAGCCACCAGCAAATAGCTGTTCAAATAGTCCCGAGGCTGCAACAAGGCCCAGATCGGCATGACCGATGCGACAAAAATATAAACAAACACGATAATATGCCAGGCGCCTTGCGGTATGAAGACCGGAAAATTCAGCCCGAGGGCGATCGCCGCGACCAGAAATATCAGCGCTACGGCGGTGTTCAGCCATTTCCCCAACCAGCCGGAACGCAAAATCAACCCCAAAACAATCGCTTCCGCGATGAACAGCATGGATGTCGTCGCTACCGCGCCGTTAGCGGGAATTTGCGAACGCACGCCTGCCGGCGAGACAAGAAAGCCGTTGAAGGTTCCTGCTACCACATCCGCGAAAGCGGCCGCCACCAATATGCAAAAAAGCCAGCAGAAGATAAGGAAAAGCTTCTTCCCCAGGCGGCCGATATATGCTTCAATGACATAGCCGATGGTACGGCCTTTGTTGCGCACGGACGCGTACATAGCGGAAAAATCCTGGACGGCGCCGAAAAACACGCCTCCGACCAGAATCCAGATCAATACAGGCAGCCAACCAAAAACAGCGGCCTGTATAGGGCCGTTGATCGGGCCCGCGCCGGCTATGGAAGCGAACTGATGCCCGAATACTACGCTCCTGTCGGCCGGAACATAGTCTACGCCGTCCTGATACTCATACGCCGGTGTTTTCGCGGCCGGGTCAAGTCCCCACTTGCCGGCGAGCCAGCGTCCGTAAAACAGATACGCAAGCCCCAAAACGGCGATCGAAATAACCATCATTAAAATGCCGTTCATGATTATCGTACCTCCTGAAAATATATTGCATCATCGGTTGCGCGACCAATACAAAGATTCCGGCCGCCGCTTTCGCCGGCGCGGACAAAAAACCCATAAGCGGGAGAAGGATTGCGGTTAAATTTCCTTCCGGCACGTTTCGCAGCAATTGTCGCCGGAAACATTTCTACAAAGTTGGGCGGCGCTCCATTTGGCTAAAAGTTCCAAAGCCGGCAGTAAACTTTCTCCGTCCGTAGTCAGAGTGTATTCCACCCGGGGAGGAATTTGGTTGTACTGCTTACGGCGGACTATGCCGAACTCCTCCAATTCTTTCAGCGACTGGGAAAGCATCATATTGGTTATGCCCGGTATTTTTCGTTTGATAACGCTGTACCGGGCGGGCGGCCTTAAGGACAAAAAGCATATTATCGGCAATTTCCATTTGCCGCCAATTATGTTCAAAGCGCGGCGCAAAGGGCAAAGCGCAAAATCCCCGCTACTGCTGTCCAGATTGCTCCCCCCCATACTTATCCGGCTTGCTGTGCGCCGCCATTTTGGCAAAACAAGTATTATTTATCATACTTTATCATTAAATACTGCGTACTTGCGAAATATTTTCTTTATAATATAATTATACTATATCATACCACAAAAAGTTTGGCAAAACAAAACAAAAGAGGTGGCAAAAATGCAAGAAGTATTGAATTTTTTAGCTGAAAGCAAGGTTTTCTTTTTGGCGACGGCGGAAGGGACCCAGCCGCGGGTGCGTCCTCTGGGATTTGTCATGGAGTATGATGGGAAACTCTGTTTTTGCACCAGCAACCAAAAAGACATGTGCAAACAGATAAAAGCCAACCCGCAGGTGGAGATTTGTGCGCTCGTCGGCCGGGACATCCTGCGCGTGGCGGGGAAAGCGGTCTTTATCACAAGCGCCGCAAGCAGGCAAAAAGCGCTGGAGGTTATGCCGGCGCTTAGCGCCAAATATTCCGTTGATGACAAAATATTTGAAATATTCGCGTTGGAGGGCGCCCAGGTGAGTACGCTCGGCGCCGACGGAATCAAGAAAGTACGGCAGCTCTGAAAAAATCTGTATAGGGGCGGCCGCCGCGCCAAGCGGCGGCCGTTCTGTTATGCTTTAGCATGTTTCAGGCAAAGCCTGAAACAAAAAACCGCCCGCTATGCGGGTGA
>JAISPA010000022.1 GCA_031275255.1 Acidaminococcales bacterium
CGATCAAGGAAGGGAAAATTGCCGCCGCCGCGACCGTAAATGAGGGCGGCGTTGCGGCGGCGCTCTCGAAGATGTGTTTCGGCAACGGGCTGGGTTTTATTTTCAGCCGGTTTATCACGGCGGCCGACGGCCTTTTTGTCTTGCAGCCGGGCGGTTTTTTGCTTGAGCTAAATGGCGGCGCCGAGCCGGAAGAATTGTTCGCCGGATTGGACTGGATGCCGCTCGGGGAGACGGACGGCGAAGGACGGATTGAAATCAACGGCCAAATCATCGGCCTCGACGAAGCCAGGCGGGCCTGGGAAGGCGCTTTGTCGGATATATTTCCGGCTTGTTGCCCGTCGGGGGATCAGCCGGCCAAATCTTATTTGTACGAAAGCGCCGGGCCGCGCAAACACGCGGTGCGGATTGCCCGGCCGCGCATATTTATCCCGGTTTTTCCCGGCACAAACTGCGAATACGATACGGCGCGCGCTTTCGGCGCGGCCGGCGGGCAGCCGGAAATATTTGTTGTGCGCAACCGTACAACTTCTGATATAATAAATTCGGTACAGGCCATGGCCAGGGCGATCGGCCGCGCAGAGATAATAGCCCTGGCCGGGGGATTCAGTGCGGCGGACGAGCCGGACGGGTCGGGTAAATTCATCGCCACGATGTTCAGAAATCCCCGTTTGAAAGAAGCGGTAGCGGAATTTCTTGAAAAGCGGGGAGGCCTTATGCTTGGTATATGCAACGGCTTTCAGGCGCTGATCAAACTCGGGCTTTTGCCTTACGGCGAAATAACCGAACTTTTGCCTGATTCCCCGACCCTTACTTTTAACGCCATAGGGCGGCATGTATCTACGGTTTGCGGTACGAAAGTCGTCTCTTGCCTGTCGCCCTGGCTGGCCCTGGATGAATTGGGAACCGTGCACAAGGTTGCCCTTTCCAGCGGTGAAGGACGATTCTTCGCCGGCGGCGATCACTTGGAACGCCTTTTCGCGGCCGGGCAGGTGGCGACGCAGTATGTCGATAATGACGGATTGCCGACAATGCTGGCACCTTATAACCCTAACGGTTCGGTCATGGCGGTTGAGGGGCTGACCAGCCCGGACGGGCGCATATTCGGCAAGATGTGCCATTCCGAGCGTTGGATACCGGGGCTTATGAAAAACATACCAGGCGATAAAGAACAAAAAATATTTAAAGCGGGAGTAAATTATTTTGAATGACTATAATGCTGTTGATCAAACAATTTTGGCGCAGCTGCGGGAAATAACCGGCGATGAGCATGTGATTGACGACCCGGAAAAATTAGCGGCTTACAAGACGGACGAAGAAACCAACCCGCGTTATCATCATTTGCCGGAGGCGGTAGTGTTCCCCGGCAGCGTAAACGAAGTCGCCGCTGTAATGAAACTGGCGAACCGGCGGCTTTTTCCGGTAACTCCGCGCTGCGGCGGCACCAGTTTGTGCGGGGGGGCCATTCCCGCGCGCGGCGGGATAGTAATGGTGATGACGCGCATGAACAGAATAAAAGAAATAAGCGAACAATCCCTTTATATGACGGTCGAATGCGGCGCGCGCACCGAAGATGTGCAAAAAGCCGCCAACGCCAAAGGTCTTTTGTACGCCGGCGACCCTTGCAGTGCCGACAGCTGTCTGATTGGCGGCAACCTGGCCACCAACGCGGGCGGCAACAAAGCCGTGCGTTACGGCACGACCAGGCATCAGGTATATTCCATCGAAGTGGTAACGCCGCTGGGGGAGATAGTAAATCTCGGCGCCCGCCTGAACAAAAAGACCACCGGCTATTGCCTGGAGCAGCTTATCATAGGCTCGGAAGGGACGCTTGGCATAATTACCGGCGCGGTTCTCAAACTCGTGCCTTTGCCGCCTTACCGGATTGACCTGTTGGCGATTTTTACCGACGTCGATAAAGCGATTGACATTGTGCCCCAAATCATTAAAGCCGGCATCAACCCGACCAGTATTGAGTTTATGGCCAACAACGCCATACAGTCGGCCGGCCGCTATTGCGATCTGCGCTTTGCGCATTTTGCGGACGGCAGTTATATTATTGTTACCGTGGAAACTTTTTCCGAAGATGAACTGGAGCAAAAAGCGGTACTGCTTGATGAACTTTGTTCGGAAGGCGGCGCGGCGGAAGTGCTGGAAGCAGACGAGCGGGTGTGGCGGCTGCGCAAAGCCTACAGCGAAGCGGCGCGTTCCGAAAGCAAAGTTAATTCGCATGAGGATATAGTCGTGCCTGTCGATTCAATAGCGGCCATGTTGAAAAAAATGAATGAAATCGAGAAGAAATACAACCTGGAGGTCCGTACGGTGGCGCACGCCGGCGACGGCAACATTCATTTTATACCGCTCAAAATGGATATGAGCGATGAGGAGTGGGAAGAAACACTTGATAAATTCCACGCGGAAGTTTATGAATATGTTTACAGCCTGGGCGGACGGCTGTCCGGCGAACACGGCATAGGCTGCAAGAAGGTTGACACGATGGAGCGTTTTACAGATCCCGTGGAATTAAAGATAATGAAAACAATAAAAAAGGCGCTTGATCCCAACGGAATTTTAAACCCCGGCAAAATTTTCACTTTGGATTGAGCGGCAAACAAGGTTGTGTTTACAGAAAACAAATGATACAATGCGAAAAAGCAGTATTAGAAAAGCGCGCATTGTCTTCCGGTAAAGTATACAGAAAATCATTCCGCTTAGCGTCGCACCAACCGGCAGGCAACAAAATATAGAGAATGTTACCTGCCCGTTTTAAATTTTGCCAGTAAGTGCGCGTGTTTTGCGGTTTTTTATTTTGCCTGCATTCGCGTATCTTTTTTATTCAATAAAAATAATTCGCTCTACAGGCAGATGCCAGCCATATGACCGGTAACATTCTCTATATTCTGTTACCCATCCGGTTTATTACTGAATTTAACCCGTCCTGGGACAGCCGCCTTTGCAGGCGGGGGGGAAGCAAGGGGCGGTTAAGTCCGGCGCGGACACGCCTTGGATCGATTATCGGCGGGAGGGGAAAGAAAAATCATGAAAATAAGCGAAGCGCAGACAAAAAAACTTATAGAGTTTGACGGCATCGTATCGTTGAAACAGGTGGCGCTCAAGATGACACTAACGCGGTTTAAAGGGATTTACAAGCACAATCCTTCCGACCGCGTCATCGCGGAGTGTGCCAGCCAGATCAATGATATGCTTGCCAAATTCGGCAGTATTATGCAAAGCGACTATGATTGGATCATGAAACTATAAATAAAAATTGCGGAGACTGAAGATGCGGCGTTGTTTGCCTTTCTGCCCCGGTATTCCGGGGCAGTGGCCGCTGCTTCGCCAAACGCGTAAAATTTATGCGCAGACCTTCAAATCGGACGGCAAAGCCATTGGGGGCACACAGTACGTATTATCCTGCAACTGCATACTCAACTTTCTCTGCGGTGAGCTGGAAGGCAAGGATTTAGGCGCGTTTTACGGTCCAATCACCTTAGGCGAGATTGCCTATCAACTTCTTACCCAGACGTTGGTTTATTTGCAGATTGTGGAAAACAAATATTAAGAGTTTAGATTTTTGGCCAAGGCAGGAAGCGGGATATAGACTCGACTGACATTCAAGCGTGAGTTTAATCTCCCGCTGAATATCAGCCCCCGTTCAAGCGGTAAATTCACCTTTATGGCTCCGGCGTGGATTCGACCGGGGCGTACCTGACGGTGAGGCCGGCAAAGCAAATATCGCGCAAACCGGTATGGGAAAGCAGTGTTGCTTTCCCGTTTTCAGTGTTCTGCTCTGCTTTCTGCGCTTTGTTTTTGTCTTTATAACTATTCCCCGGCTAAAACCATGGCATCTTTGCGGC
>JAISPA010000108.1 GCA_031275255.1 Acidaminococcales bacterium
CTGCACCGGAAACAACCGCCGCCTTGACCGGCGGCTTGGAATGGGTTAGTTCAGTTATCAATAGTGCAAATTTCCGAACCAGGCGCGGAAAAATCGTGCCGGCCGGTCTGCTTGCAATTAGGCAAGTTATTCTTCTGTTAAAAAGTCACCGGTATGCTTAATGGCAATGTTCAAGTCTGCGAATTTACTTTGTTTTTCATGATATAATAGACCACCAAACTCGTCAAGTAAATTTTGGGTAAAGCCGGGCCTCAGATCCCGCCCGGCGCGTTTACGCCGAAAAGGCGCGGCGGCGGCATACCGCCGCTCGCATGACGTGCCGCGCCAGCACTGTAATTGTAACAGTCCCCACCCCGTCCGGCACCGGCGTGATAAAAGAGGATTTTTCCACAACATCGGCAAAATCCACGTCGCCGCAAAGATTGCCGGCCTGGTCGGCGTTTATCCCAACATCTATCACCACCGCGCCTTCGGCGATGAATTTTTTATTTACAAGTTTGGCGCGGCCGGCGGCGGCGATGACGATTTCACTATTGCGGCAGATCTTTTCCACGTCGGCCGTTTGCGTATGACAGACGGTTATGGTGGCGTTTTGCCGCAAAAGCAGCATGGCCAGCGGCCGGCCGACCAGCGTACTGCGCCCGATGATGGCGACCCGCTTGCCGGCAGGGTTAATACCAGCCCAGCGCAGCACTTCCATCACCGCTTCGGCGGTGCAGGGCGCGAATCCGCTTTCGTCGCCCATAAACACTTTCGCCATATTTACCGGGCTCAAGCCGTCCACGTCTTTGACGGGATCGATCAGGCCGCACACGGCTTTTTCATCGAGTTGCGCAGGCAGGGGGCGCAAGAGCAATATACCGTCGATCGACGGATCCTGATTTATCGCGGCGAAAGCCTTGCCAAACTCTGCGCCGCTGATGTCGCCGGCAAATGTATACGGCCTGACTTTCAGGCCGATAACGCTCAGCCGCTTCATCATGCTGCTTTCGTAGGCAAGGCTGCCCGCATCCTTGCCTGCCCGGACAACGGCCAGCTGCGGGACATGGCCGTTCAGCGTCCGCAGTTCGTCTTTCAGGCGGCCGTCCATAGCGGCGGTTATTTCCGATCCTGTTATGATCATGGCAATTTCGCTTCCGTTTCCCGGATGGAAAAGGCCAGCGCCTGTTGATACAAAGCCTCGGCCCTTTCCGCGAAAACTGCCAGTTTTTCGGCTTTTTCGTTTAAAAAATCCGCTTTTTCGCGATCTTTAAACAGTTTTGTGTTTGCGCGGACGTTCAGGGCGGCGCCCAGCAAAGCCGCCCGGCCAAACAGCGCGCCGGCGCCGAGGTCGCTTTTCAGCCCCGGCAAGGCAAGCTTCTCCAGGCCCTCAAGCAAAGAAACGCTTGCGGCGGCCGCCGTCATGACGCCAAGCGGCGGCTCGCACGCCCCCGCCAGGGCGTCCTCCAGCAATGCGCCGCGCCTGGCCGTTTCCTCTTCGGTCGTCCGCGGCATTTTGCGGATCTGCGACAGCCGGCAAAAGGCGGCGGCATCGGCTTCGATCAGCCGCTCCAGTTTAAGCCTTAGCCGGTTCGCTTCCGCCGCCGCCGCGGCAAGCTCTTTTGCCTCTTCTTTGCTGTTTTTTTTACCCAAAGTCAGATTGGCCGCCATCTCGCAGAGCGCGGCAGCCAAAGCGCCGCACAGGGCAGCGGCCGCGCCGCCGCCGGGAACCGGCTCGCCCGACGCCAGTGCTTGCAGGAAATTTTCGTCTTTGGTAACGATTGTCATATCCAGCCCTCCTTTTTTATGCGAGGAAGCCGGGAAAACAAAAAACCGGCCGCTCCAAGCACTGCCCAGACGGTCGGCTCATAAGGCTATACTTCATGTGGTTATCCACTTCCGTCAGTCATATAACCAAATTTATCATAACGCTTTTCGCGCGTCCTGTCAACCCCCATCCCCGCCGCAAGTTGCGGCGGGATATCGGAAAGCGGCGCGGCGCAACGCCCGGCGCCGGGTGCAAAGCCGCCATGTTTTCAGCCGGGCAGCAGCATAAGAATGTCCTCCGGCACGGCAGGTTTAACAGGAGACCCGGCAAAGTTTTTTGTGCCTTGTGTAACAATGTAGTCAATTTTATGGCGCTTTGCGCAACGGGCGAGCAAGGCATCCTCGTAATCGTACATGGGCAGGTCAAAGGCCTTTTTGCAATCCGCATCCGAAACATCCAACACCCCAACGACAGCAAGCAGGTTAAGGAGCGCTTGCTTAGTTTTGTCCTTATCCCGAAGATGTTTGTGCAGCAGATAGTATATGTCGGTAAATGTGCTGGCGGTGATATAGCCTTCGGCCTTTTCTCCGGCAACCGCCAGCAAAATGGCCTCGGCGGACTTGGCCCATGGTTCGCGTTTCATGAGTACGTCAAGAACTATATTCGTGTCAATCAGCAATTTCATAGCGCGCGACCCTTTCCTCTTTCGCCTGCTTCAGCGTCATGCCGTTATTCGGAATAATTCCGGCGAGAGACTTTACGCTATCAACTTTGCTCTGCGCGGCATTGGATAGTTTAGCGATGCTCTTGCCGTTCTTGGTGATTAAAATGTCCTCGCCCTTCACCAGCGCAAGATATTTGCCGATGTTGCTTTTAAAATCGGTCGCAGTAACTACCATAGAACAATCCCTTTCCTTCAAAAAATATCAAACAAATTTTTTATTTTTGCCTTTGATATTATTTTATAAAAATCGAATTGTTTTATCAATACAAATCGTCCGATTTTTAGGTTGAGGTGTACTGGCCTAAATGGCAAGATTTTCGCCAGTACCTTGCAACATCTAAAAGCTGCCAGCGAACGGCGAGGGTTTTTCCCGCCCGGCGCGGCGCAAAATGCAGACAATGTCCGTCGCAGGGGCGAGGCTTGTGCCATCCAGGGATGGATAAATGCCGGACACGCCACGGACGGCTGGCGCCCGGCCCTCGCCCGCAGGGCTAAGCCTAGGCGGTGTCGGAAAGCAGCCGCAAGGTGTTTTGTCCGGCCCTCGCCCGCAGGGCCAAGCCCTATTCGCGCCCCGGTCAGCTACGTCGAGGCTTGTCCGGCCCTCGCCCGCAGGGCCAAGCGGCGGCAAATCAGAACAGCCATTTGAACTGTACGCCGCCGCCAAAGCCTTCCCGCTTGCCGGCGTAGCCCTCCAGTTTCAGGTCGATGTGGAGGTTCTTGCCTTTGAGGACCACTCCGACTTCCCCGATGCC
>JAISPA010000113.1 GCA_031275255.1 Acidaminococcales bacterium
AAGGCCGCTTTAACCTTACGGTGTTGGTAAACACCGAGGCGGTCGCGATCAACCGAAAGCAAAAGACGGTTACGGCCAAGAAACTTCCCGGCGGCGAACTGTCGGATTATCCTTACGACAAACTGCTGCTGGCGCCCGGTTCTTGCGCCGTGCGGCCCTCAATCGCCGGGGCGGACCTGCCGGAGGTTTTCCTTCTCAAAGACGTCGGCGGCACGGCCGCGCTGAAAAATTTCCTCAACAGCCAAAAACCGGAGCGGGCGGCGGTAATCGGCGGCGGTTCCATCGGACTGGAAGCGGCGGAAAACTTTTGCGCCCTCGGATTGAAAACGGCGCTCATAGAAGCGTCCGGTCAGATCATGCCGGCTTTTGATCCGGAAATGGCGGCCATCCTGCAAAACCATCTCAGGCAGAAAAAGGTTGATCTGCGGTTGAACACGCTCGTGAGCGGAATTGAAAAAAAGCGCGGCGGACTTGTTCTGCGGTTGAGCGGCGAAAAGGGCGGCGGACTCAAAGCCGATCTGGTGCTGCTGAGCATGGGCGTCCGCCCGGAAACATCCCTTGCCGCGGCGGCCGGGCTTAAAATAGGTAAATCAGGCGGCATAAAGACCAACCGCTTTATGCAGACCTCCGACAAAGACATTTACGCGGCCGGCGACGCGGTGGAAAGCATACACGCGGCGACCGGCCGTCCGTTTATAGCCGCCCTGGCTGGAAACGCCGGCAAGCAGGCGCGTGTGGCGGCCGCGCATATCGCCGGGGAGAAAAAGACCTTTGGCCGGGTGCTGGCCTCGGCGGCCGTGAAGGTTTTCGATTTGACCGCCTGCGTCGTGGGCGCCAACGAAAAAGAGCTGAAAGCGGCCGGCTTGAATTATGACAAAGTATATTTGCATCCGGCCAGCCGCGCCGCTTATTATCCCGGCGGGTCGCCGCTTTCGATCAAACTGCTTTTTGCCGCCGGCAGCGGCAAAATACTGGGGGCGCAGGTCATCGGCAAAAGCGGGGCGGACAAAAGGGCCGACGTTTTCGCCGCCGCGCTGAAAAGCGGTCTGACCGCCTGCGACCTTGGCGAATTGGAACTGGTGTACGCTCCGCCTTACGCCTCCGCCCGCGATCCGGTCAACTACGCCGGCGACGTAGCGGCGCAGGTTTTGACCGGCGGGCTGAGGCAGGCTTTCTGGCAGGACGCGCCGCTCCCCGGGGGCGGCGGACGCTTTCTGCTTGACGTCCGCACGGCGGCCGAGCACGCTGGCGCTCCGATAAATGGCGCGCTTAACATCCCCCTGCATGAATTGCGCGAACGGACGGGCGAGCTGCCCAAAGACAAGACTATATATGTTTTCTGCCATTCGGGGCTGCGCAGTTACATCGCCTGCCGCGCCTTGACGCAAAAAGGCTTTGACGCGGTAAACATGAGCGGCGGCTATATGAGCTGGCGCGAGATTGCTTTGGAGCAGGGGCTGATTAAAGAGCGATGAAGGAAAAAGATGTAATAGCCGAGTTCTCCCTGACCCGTGAACAGCTTATCAATGAAGCCGCCCGCGTGGAGGAAGCGATTTTCGCCGGACTCCGGGGGGAAGCGTCGCCTTTTCTCTTTCTTCCCTCTTTTATCGGTTTGCCCGGCGGCCGGGAGGAAGGGGATTTTTTTGCCTTGGATTTCGGCGGCAGCAATCTGCGCCTGGCGCAGATAACTTTGCGCGGCGGCTCTATCGCGCAAAACGCCGCCCGGGAATGGCCGCTCAAAGAACTGGCCGCCTCCTCCGGTTGCGAAATAGACGCGCTTTTTCTAAATATCGCCCAAAAGATAGACGGCTTCGCCGGCCGGCGCGGCGGACTCCTGGGACATACTTTTTCCTACGCGGCCGTTCTTTCCGGCGTAAACGACGCCCGGGCGCTAAGCTGGTCCAAGGAAATCTCCTTTGCGGGCGCGCAAAACATAGACGTAAACGGCCTGCTGCGCCGGAAACTGCTTGCCGTCGGCCGCCGCGACCTGGTACCCGCCGTCGTTTTAAACGACACGACGGCGGTTTTGCTGGACAACGCCTACCGGTCAGGCAAAAAAAACATTATCGGCAGTATTTGCGGCACCGGGCACAACAGTTGCTATTACGAACCCGACCGAAAGATGATACTGAATCTGGAAGCAGGTAATTTTGCCCCCGTCTGCCGCAACCGTTTCGATTGTGAACTCGACCGCCGGAGCGCCCAACCGGGCGCGCAGCTCATGGAAAAAATGACGGCAGGCGATTATCTGGCCAAACTGGCGTCTTTGGCAGCGCGGGCCTTGGGCGTGAAGGTCTGGCCGGAAACGGCCCTGGCTTTGGCGGCGATCCTCGAGGATGAGCAAAACGGTTTAACCGGCGTCGCCCGCGCCATTGTCAAAAGGGCGGCCGCGCTCACCGCCGCCGAATATTTCGGCATAAGCCTTTATCTCGCCCGCAGAGGAATTGTTCTGGAAGAAATTTTTATTGACGGTTCCATATACAACAAAATACCCTTGTTCCGGCGGGAATTGGACGACACGCTCGCCCGGCTCGGCGCGCCGCCAGCCCGCTCCGGACACAATTCGTCGCTGGCCGGCGCCGCCGTCGCCTGCGCTATCGTAAGCGGACCGGAAACATCCGGCCGCAAGGGTCGGCCGCAGCGTCCGTTTGTAAAATAATTTGATATTTTCCGCCTTTTTTGTAATAAAAAAATATATATACTGGACTAAACGGATAATCGGTGTTAATATAAATATATATAAAATAAATTTGAATATTACTGAACGATCTATGAACCCCTTGCCCGCTGCCCGAGCGGTTTTTGCCCGGACGGCCGGCGGCGCGCTTCTCCCCGGCGATTACGCCGTCTTTCGGGTTTTATTTTTCTATTTGCCGGGAAAATAATTTTCACTGAACATACCCTAATCCGCCCTAAGCCCCACGCCCTTACAGGCGGCGGGAACCGGAGGGCGGCGAGAACCTTGGCGCGGACAGGCTGATCCTCTTTGGCAAGCGCAACTTGCCCGTTGGAGGATGAGAATTCGGCGCGAGCCGGATCTGACGCTGAATGTGGTTTTGTTCGGCAGCAAATTTAAATAAAATGTATTTTTATTGTAGAAAAAGGGGATGATCTTTTGGAACTTTCGACCGCATTAGGCATGCCTGCCGCGTTAGCGGGCGTCCTTGTCGGCATGGTGCTCAAAGGCGCCAATCCGGCGATGTTGTTGAGCGGGGCTTCGGTCATGATCATACTCGTCGGTACCACCGGCGCCGTTTTGAACGCCATGCCGATGCACATAGCAAAAAAAGCGCCCGCCCTGCTCAAAAAAGTCATACAGAAACAGATGCTGATACCGGTATCCGTGCTTGCCACGACTTTCGTCGAGTTTTCCCAGGTAGCCAGGCGGGAAGGGCTGCTTGCCCTTGAAGGCCGGCTGGGCGAAATTAAAGACCCTTTCATGCGCGGCGGGTTGAGCATGATGATCGACGGTCTTGACGCGGAATTTATAAGAGACGTTATGGAAGCGGAGATCGGCGCCATGGAAGAGCGGCATCGCCACTGCGCCACTATTTTTTCACAGGGCGGCATGTATTCGCCCACGCTTGGCGTGTTGGGCGCGGTTATCGGTCTGGTCGCGGCGCTCGGCAACTTAAACGATATCGATCAGCTTGGCCATTCCATCGCGGCCGCTTTTATCGCGACAATGTACGGCATATTTTTCGGCTACGTCGTCTGCCATCCCATTGCCAACAAGTTGAAAATATTAAGCGCGGAAGAAGCGACCATAAAAAGAATAATAGTCGAAGGCATACTGTCGCTTCAGGCCGGAGACTCGCCGATCGCCGTCGAGTCAAAGCTCAACGCCTTCCTGCCGCAATCCGAGCGCAAAGCCAGCTCCGCTCCGGGAGAGTAACCTTATGTCAAAAAAACATCACGGCCCTCCCCATGAAGATCATCCCGACGAAACCTGGCTCGTCCCTTACGCCGATCTGCTGACCCTGCTTTTGGCGCTGTTCATCGTTTTATTCGCGACGGCAAAAGTTGACCAGGCTAAATTCACTGCGGTCGGGCAAGCCTTAAACGTTGCCCTGGGCGGCGGCATCGGCGGCGCCTTGGGCGGCATCGGCAGCGGCGCTTTTGGCGGCGCCGGCGGCGGGCAGACCATCCTCTCCGGCGGCGCCGGGCTGGCGTCCGGCCCTGGCACCACACCTACGGCGGTCATGAGCCCGGCGGAATTGGAAAGCTCGCAATTGGGGAACGCTAAAAGCGAAATAGAGTCTTTCATTCAGCAGATCAGCGACGGCATTGAGTTGGAAACCGCAATGACCGATGAAGGTTTGATTATCAGGATACGCGACACCGCGCTGTTTCCCTCGGGGAGCGCGCAGCTTACTTCCGCGGCGGCCGGTTTTAGCCAGATGGTGGCAAATATTATCGGGCCCATTCCGCAAAACATACTGATTTCCGGCCATACCGACAATGTGCCGATTAATACGGCGCAGTTCCCCTCCAATTGGGAGTTGAGTTCGGCCAGGGCAGTGAATCTGATGAAATATCTTTTGAGCCTCAAC
>JAISPA010000145.1 GCA_031275255.1 Acidaminococcales bacterium
ATCGCCATTTTCCGCGTTATTTTTCTTTACCGCTTTTATGCGCTCAACCCTGAAACCTTTTGCCCTTACGACTTCAAAATCATAGCCGCCGCCGCTGACCCTGTCGCCCGCTTGCGGCCGCCGTCCCAGCAGGCCGAATATGTAGCCGCCCAGGGTGTCGGCGTCATGTTCGGGCAAGCTAATTTCCAGTATTTCCTCTATGGCGCCAAGCAGCATCAAACCGTCAAATTCAAAGCTGCCGTCAGGGTTTTTCAGTAGGGGTTCTTCTTCCTGGTCGTATTCATCCTGCAAATCGCCGACAAGTTTTTCCATAAGGTCTTCCACCGTAACAATGCCGGCGGTGCCGCCGTATTCATCGGCGACTATCGCCAGCTGCAGGCGCCTTTTCTGCAAGGTGCGAAAAGCGTCCGCCGCCGACAGGCCTTCAGGTATGGTAACGATTTCCCGCATTACCTGCCGCAGGTCGCGTTTGCCGGGCGCGGCGAACAAAAGGGCGATTATACCCCGTATATGCACCATGCCTATGATATGGTCTTTGTCCCCCTGGCAGAGCGGATAGCGGGTATATACGGATTTGCGCACGATTTTCAGGTTTTCGGCAAAAGGGCGTTCGGCGTAAAGGCAGATTACATCCTGGCGCGGCGTCATAACCTCGCGCGCCAAGAGATCGGAAAAATCCAGCGCGTTGTCGATAATCCGGCTGCCCATGCTGTCGATGACGCCGGCGCGTTCGCTCACGCCGATAATCATGCGCAATTCTTCCGGGGTATGGTTGTCGGCGGCGGCCCCAACCGGTAAAAACCGCAAAATGGTGTGCGCCGATTTGTTAAAAAAGCGGACGAAAGGACGGATGAGCCGGCTGAAAATATAAATAGGGCGCGCCGCGCCGAGCGCGACCGTTTCGACTTTTTGCAAAGCCAGCGTCCTTGGCACAAGTTCGCACAAAACATTCTGAAAAAATACGGTCAGCCCGAAGCCCAGCGCAATTGCCAGCGGTACGGCCAGCCAGTCCGGCACGGGCAGCGGGCTGCTGTCGATAAGCGGCTTCAAAAAAGCAGCCGCCGCCGAAACGCCCAGCCATCCTATTGCCAAAGAGGTAGCCGTTATGCCTATTTGCGCCGTGCTTAAATAGGTGTCAAGCGCCTCGAGCATTTTCAGCAGGAAAGAAGCTTCCGCGCTGCCTTCTTTGGCCAGTTCTTCCAGCCGCGTCCCGCGGATGCGGACAAAAGAAAATTCCGCCGCCACGAAAAATCCGTTGAGAAAAATAAGCAGAAAACACGACGCCAGTTTAAGCAGGCTGTATAAAGGGATGTCTATAAGTCATCACTCTCCGGAAGAGTTGGGCGCACACCGCCGCCGCCCGCCGCATCTATGCCCCCGCAGGCGCGGCGGGAAGGATATGCGTTTCGGTTGAATAGGGACGGGGAATGCTGTGGGCGGCCCGGCTTTCGCCCAGTCAGTACGCCCGGCCGAAGCCAAATTCACGCAGCGCGCCGTCGCGGTCGCGCCAATCATCCTTCACTTTTACCCACAGGTCAAGATACACCCTGTTGCCCAGCAGCGCCTGTATATCGGCGCGCGCCGCCTGGCCGATCTCCTTTATGAGCCGCCCGCCCGCGCCGATGATTATGCCTTTTTGCGAGGCCCGCTCAACGTAGACGGTCGCTCTGACGTACATGTCCTGATTTTCGCGCAATTTCATTTCGTCTATCTGCACGGCGGCGGAATGCGGCACCTCGCCCGCCGTTACCCGGAGTATTTTTTCCCTGATCAGTTCCGCCGCCAGCAGTTGTTCCGGCTGGTCGGTGATCATGCCGTCAGGGAAATATTTCGGCCCGTAAGGCAGATGTTTTTCTATTTCCGCCAGAAGCGGCGTGAAATCCGTCTGATGCAGGGCGCAGACCGGAACGGCCGCGCTGAGCGGAAAACAATCCGCGTAGCTTTTGATGATAGGCAACAGGGCTTGCTTGTCAGGCAAAAGATCAATTTTGTTGACCGCCATTATTACCGGCGCGTCCGCGTGGGCGAGTTTCGCCATGATGTATTCGTCGTCGCCGCCCTTTTTTTGCGACGCGTCCACGACGAAAATTATAACATTTACTTCGTTCATGGCGCTTTCGGCCGCCTTGAGCATGAACGCGCCCAGTTTGCGCCGGGGTTTGTGAATGCCCGGCGTGTCGAGAAAAACCATTTGCGCAAAGTCCTGCGTCAGGACGCACATGATGCGGTTGCGCGTGGTCTGCGGCTTGTCGGAAACAATAGATATCTTACCGCCCACCAGCCGGTTGATCAAGGTGGACTTGCCGGCGTTCGGCCGGCCGACTACCGCGATGAAGCCTGATTTGAACATTTTTCCTTCTTTCATGGAGTTTCTTCGCCCGGCTTGTTTTTGGCAAAAGGCAAAGGCAGGAGTTCTTCCAGGCCGTAGGAGGCGATTTTGCCTTCGCGGCTGGCTATATGCACCTTTTTGACGCTAAATTCCCGCAATACCTGCAAACAGGCGCCGCAGGGCATAACCGAAGGCTGGTTTTCCGCCGTCAGCAAAATTTCAGCCAGCTCCCGGCTGCCGCCGCACACCGCGTTGCAAACGGCCGCCCGTTCGGCGCAGACGGTAAGGCCGCAGGAGGCGTTTTCCACATTGCAGCCCCCGTATATTTCGCCGTCCAGGCCGAGTACCGCTGCGCCTACTTTGAAACCAGAATAAGGCGCGTAGGCTTTCTCCATCGCCGCGCGGGCCGTGGCCAAGAGCTTTTCCATCATATCTTCGCGGCCTGTTTTCATGGCCTGGCCAGCCCGAGCTTTGCCATGATGGTTTCCTCTCTCTCTCGCATTATTTTCCTGTCGCGCGCGGTTATATGATCATAGCCCAAAAGGTGCAAAAAACCGTGCGCCGCCAGATAGCCCAGTTCGCGCGCGAGAGCGTGCCCGTATTCTTCCGCCTGGCGGGCGGCCTGCGGCAGGCAGATGACAATCTCGCCCAGCAGGTCTTTTTCCGGCCCGCCCGCGGCGGAATCTTCATCCCCTTCGTTCAGGGCGAAGGAGATGACGTCGGTTATTTTGTCCACCCCGCGATACTCCCGGTTGATGGAGCGTATTTTCACGTCGTCCACCAAGGTTACGCTCACCTGGACGCGTTTTTCCAGTTTTTCCAAAGCGGCGGCAGCATTGAGCGTCCGTTTGATCAAACGCGCCTGTGCGCCGTCAGGCGGGCGGCCGGCCGTATCGACGCTTAAAAAAATACGCATTTTTATTTACGGTCCTGATCAAAATTATCATAAGCTTTAATCATCAGGCCGACAATCTCGTGCCGCACCACGTCTTTTTCGGAAAAGCGCACTATCTTTATGCCGTCTATGCCCTGCAATACTTTTTCCGCGTGCGCCAGCCCGGATTGCTTGCCTTGCGGCAAGTCCGTCTGCGTGGCGTCGCCGGCGACCACCATCCTGGAGCCGAAACCCAGGCGGGTGAGAAACATCTTCATCTGTTCAGGCGTGGTGTTCTGCGCCTCGTCCAATATAATGAAAGAATCGTTTAAGGTGCGCCCGCGCATATAAGCGAGCGGAGCTACCTCGATCAAGCCTCTGCTCATGTGTTTTTGAAACAATTCACTGCCTGATATGTCATAAAGCGCGTCATACAGGGGACGCAGGTAAGGATCGACTTTTTCCTGCAGGTCGCCCGGCAGAAAGCCGAGTTTTTCGCCCGCCTCGACCGCCGGCCTGGTCAGGATAATCCGCTCCGCGTCCTTGTTTTTCAACGCGTTGAGCGCCATGGCGACCGCGAGGTAAGTCTTGCCGGTGCCGGCCGGGCCGATGCCGATCGTTACGAAATTATGCCTGATGGCGTCAAGATACAGCCACTGCCCCAGCGTTTTTGACTTGATATGCCGCCCCCGGTTCGTAACGATGACCGTATCGGAAAACATCTTGTGCAGGTTGTCGGCGCGGCCTTCCTTGACCATCTGGATGCCGTAGCGCACATCGTGCGCCGTCAGCGGATAACCTTGCCGGCACAGGAACAGAAATTCTTCAAACAGCCTTTTCAGCATAGCGGTTTCCCCGGCGTCGCCGGTCAGAAGTATTTCTTCGCCGCGGGTGAGTATCCGGCAGGAAAAGGACTGGCCGATCAGCCGCAAAAATTCGTCGTTATGGCCGAAAATGCCGAGAGCTTCCGCCTGGTCGCGCAAAAGCACCTTGAGGGCGTTATCCGCGTTGCTCAAATTTCACTTCGTTCCTTCCTCAATCGTAACTTTTTTAATGACTACGTCTTCCAGCGGTTTGTCGCGCGCGCCCGTTTTTACCTTGCCGATCGCCGCCACCACTTCCATGCCGGCGACCACCCGGCCGAAAACGCTGTGTTTGCCGTCAAGCCAGGGAGTGGGGGACAAGGTGATGAAAAATTGCGAGCCGCCGGTATTGGGCCCGGCGTTAGCCATGGACAGCATGCCGGGTTTATCGTGTTTCAGGCGGGGCGAGAACTCGTCTTTGATCGTATAGCCGGGGCCGCCCGTCCCGTTGCCGTTGGGGTCGCCGCCTTGAATCATAAAGCCGTCTATGACCCGGTGAAAAATAAGCCCGTCGTAAAACCCGCGTTTGGCCAAAGCGGCAAAGTTGCCGACGGTCAGCGGCGCATCCTGTGTGAAAAGTTCTACTTTGAAAACACCCTTGGAGGTGTCGAATACCGCCAGGTTGCCGCCGGGCTGTTCCGGCCGGCCGGCCGCCGCTTCGCCTGCCGGTTTTACGCCCGCGCAGCCTGTGCCGAAAAGCAAAGCCGACAGGAAAAAAATCGCAATGGAAACCTTTTTCAGCAAATGCCATTCCTCCCATAATTATCTTTTAGCCAAACCATGACCGCGTCCAAACTGTCGGAGAAGCCGTTGACAAAGCGATGGTCGCCGCCTTTGACAAGGCAAAATCTCTTGTTGCCGCGCGCCAGCGCAAATGCTCTTTGCGCGTCTTCGGGCGGCGCAAGTTCGTCCTTTTCGCCGTGTACGAATAAAAGCGGCATGTCCGGCAAGGCGTCGAATGCGGCAAAAAGGTCGTAAGTCAGTAAATCTGTATAAAAATCCGGCGGCAAAACGCCTTTTCCCCATTCGTCGTCCAGTTCGGCCGGCCGCCCGAGACGCAGTTTATCCATGTTTTCTTTGCCCAGGGCGGCGGCAAGCGCGCCGGCTGCAGCAAACGGCGTCGACCAGAGGATCAGGCCGCGCACGCCGCGTGCTTTCGCGGCGGCAAGCAGGGAAGCGGCGCCGCCCATACTGCGGCCAAGCAATACAACATCAGAGCCGAACGCGCCGCGCGCATAAGCGATAACCGCCAAAAGCTCCTCTATTTGCCGGGAAAGGCTGCTGAGCGGCGTGAAGGGGAATCTGATCACGTTGAAGTGCTCCGACGCCGCTTGCGCCAGGATCGGCGCCCGCCCGCCGCCGTCCGGCGAGCCGCGGAAACCGTGGCTGACAATCAGCGACGCGGCCTGCCCTGAGTTCGCGCGCGCCGGGTGCAGGAAGCCGGGCAGGTTGTAATCGGCGCAGGGAATGACGATGTCCCGCATCAGGCGTTATTTTCCGTAAAAAGTTCTATTTGCGCGCTTGCATCCGGCGTCTGCGTTGTATCTTCTTTCCGCTCCACAGCCGGGTGCGGCAATGCCGCGCCGGCGGCGCCTATGGGCGCCGGCTCCGGTGCGGTCAGTATCTTTCTCGCCGCCAGATCTTCATCCTGGTCGCTGCCCTCGGCGGCCAAGTTTTCGGCGGACAGTTCCACCGTCAAGATTTTCCTGATCACTTCCATGCAGTTTTCTATATCGGTCAT
>JAISPA010000181.1 GCA_031275255.1 Acidaminococcales bacterium
ATGACATGTAGCCGTCAAGCCAGCTTTCTATGCGGCGTTTTTCGTTGTCATAGCTGCGGGGGCTTTTCTTTCCTACCTCGTCACGCCGCTTAAACCCGTACACAAAGAACTCACGCATATAATCTCTTATGCGTGAGATGTCTTTGATTAGCTCGCTGTACGCCACTTCATCTCGCCTCCCGGCGGCCGATATTGCAATAAGTCGTGTTATAGGCCATCGCCTTGAGTGGGGCTTCATTTGGCCGGCGTCGGTCTCCCGCAGGATGAAGCCGCATGCAAGCGGACGCTTGCCGCGCGGCATGGGTTTTCGCCGGCCATGGCGGCGAAAAGCGTAAACCGGTTATGCGGCAGCGCAAAATTTGTGATTACTGATTTGCCCGCCGCCGCGCGGCCGGCCGGTTTTTATTCCGGGGATATAATTGATTTTATTGGATTTGCCCGCCGCCGCGCGGCCGGCCGAGAGAATTGGATGACCGGCATAAGCAGGAAACGAATCCCATCGCATCAGAGCATCGTCAACGCCGAGCGTTTCCGGTTCAAGCGTACTGTAGCCCAATTCCCTTTTCGCATCTTCCCGTTACGCGGAAAAGGTTGCCGGAAAAACAATAAACTTTTTCATGTGGCTATTGACATAAAAAAACCGTAATGGTAAAATACAATTGTCGATGGTGGCGGTCGCCGCTCCCGTAGGCAACGGTGTAGCTAATAGCAGGCATAAAATCACTCCTCCAGAAAATTGTATTCCGGTGTTTTGCGTGGTTGTTTTCCGCGCTGGCAGGTTGTGTAGTGGCTTGCCGGCGCGGGAACGGCAGCTTCCGCGGGATGGTTTGTTGAGGTACCGTCCGCGTGGGAGTACCCTTGGAGCTTTTGCATCTTGGTCGCCAAAAAGATGTGAAAGCTTATTTTTTTATGCCCTATCGCATCCGATCTGCGGCGGTGGGGGGTAGGCAATGCGCCGCCGACGGCGCCTTCTTTAAAAATGCTTTCCCGGTATCTATGTTTTGCGCCCGTTGCCGGGCTTGCGCTAATTCCGTCGCTTTACATGGTTTCGGCCTTCTGTCGGCGCCTATTGTTGTTTTTGCAATTTTTGTTCCCGGCTTTTTAAAATTTCAAAGACTTCTTTATTGAGTCAAGCGTTTTGTTGATGCCCTTTTTGGCCGCCGCGTCCGTTTGCTTTTTCAGCGCCTCGTTGGCGTCTTCTAAAATATTGCTGAAGTCCACCGAAATTTTGTCGTTTTCATTTACAAATACCCGCTTGATTTTTAAGTTGCCCGCAACCGTTGATACTTTTACGTTGCTGAAGGTCATGTTGCCGCCGCGTTTGTAAAAATTGCCGGTTATGGAAGTGAAGGGGATGCCTTTGGCTTTTCCTTCGCCGACGACAAAGGGGCCGGCCGCGACAAGCGAGTTGAAATCACTTGTCCCGCTGATATGCGCGCTGAAAGAAACGGGCGCGTCCAGTGAGTCGCTCAATTCTCTGCTGTTTATGCCGGAACCTACGGCGTCAAATTCAAAGGACCTGTCTGCCCATTTGATGTTCCCGCCGCCTTTTACGGAACCGCCGTATACGTTGGCGGAAGCGTCGGAAACTTTAATGTTCCCGTTGCTGAAAGCAAAGCTCCCTTTGAGGTTTGTCAGCGCCAGCTGATCGGTATTCAGCTTCGGCATGGATATTTTCCCTTGCGCTTCCGGGTTCTCCAGCGAACCTTTGGCGTCAATGGTGAAAAGCAATTCGTCAGATATTCCAAGCCCGGGCAGCAGGGCGTCTATTTTAATTTTATCGGAATTGATTTTTAAATTTATATTTTCTTTTTCGTCGCTGAACACGATTTCGCCGTTGATGTTTATCCGCTGCTTGTTTATAAGCGTGAAGCCGTTGTCGATTTCAAGCGTCGCCTTGTATTGGGCCGCGTTTTGCTTTTGCCCTTTTTCGGAGTCCCCTGGCTTTTTTTCGCCGCCTGCCGCATTGGGCGCGCTCGTTTTCAGCAGCCGGAATATATTCAGGCCGTCTTTTTCGTCGTATTTAAGATATACTTCCGGCTCGGACAGTTCGACTCTCCGGAGGGAATTAATGCCGAAATTGCCGAACAATATGTCCCTTAGACGCACATACGCTTTTGTCCTCGGTATTTTGACCACGGGATTTCCCTCCGGGTCTTTCCATAAGATGTCCCTTATCACAACGTCGCCGCTGAACACGCCGCTGACTTCGCCGAAATCAAATTCCCCGACTAAAAATTCGGAGGCGATATATTCCTTGATGAGCCCTCTGGCTTTCATGCCTCCGTACAGCACAAAGCCGGTGAAAATAACGATGATGATTCCCAATACCGCTACGGCGGTTATTTTCTGCTTGCGCGAGAATCGGTTGTTTAACATTAGATATCCCTCCCCGTGTTTATTTAACGAGACTTCATGCCGCGGGAGATCCCCGCGCCCGCTGTGTGCCGGCCAGGCCGATGCCGGGCTTTTTAAAAGCAGGGAAGTTTCTCCCCGGCGAACAGGGTTTGCCCTTTCGAGGGCTGCGCAAATGCCGCTTTTGCCATCATGGCCGCCGCGCGTTCAAGCAAGGAAGAACTTACCGGACGGACAAACGCCGAATCAGCCCAAAGGCGGGGCGGAAAACGTACCGGGCGGAGCGCGCCTGAATGACCTTGGCGCGTTCCGCTGCTTGCGAAGTATGAAAATCAACAGCAACGCCACCCGGCAGGTATTATATATTTACATACCCGACAGCCTGCGGACAAACTAATTGAGCGTCGGAATATCATCCTCTGTGGCCTGCCAGATTTGCCGCATATCAAGTTGCCGGTAACCGTGCGCCGCAATGTTCCTGACCGCAACAATCTGAACCCACTCAATATTGCGGATGGCTGCCTTTGAACCCATCGGAAAGACGACGGGCGCATTCCCCAATTGTCAGTATCGACATTGACAGCGCACGTTGCAAGGTTTCATCAAGCAGAAACTCTTCACGTGAAGTCCTTGCCGCCGCGCTGTTGATATAGCGCAATTCGTCGGCAATGCGTTCAATGTTGAGCCTGTCGCGCCCGTTCATAAAATTTTCTCCGTGCGCGGCGCCCGCAGCCTGTCCGGGCGGACGAGAGGCAGTATAACCACGTCAACAGGGAGACCGGGCGAACGCGAAAGTTCATCGCGCAAGCCCATAACCTTGAATATTGACGGCACGGGCGCGGTGAAGCGCACGAGAAAATCCGCGTCGGAGGGTTCATTCGCTGTGCCGTCGGCGTATGACCCAAAAAGCTCAAGACTTGCGACGCCATATTTTCCCGCGACGGGAATAGCCTTGCCGCGTATTGCTTCAAGAGTAAGCATTGCGTTGCCGCTTTTCTTAATATTTACTGTCTGTGCAAGGCAAAGCTTGACGGCGCCGGATATGACAGGGCAGATTAAAGGAGCGGCGTTTCCTCGTTTTACCGTCCATACCGTATACCATTTTGGGGTTCGCTTGTTTTTGATCATTATAACAGACTTTTCCAATAATTAAAGAAATTCCTCAAAAAAACCGATTAAAAAGTATGATGAACAAACATGGCGAGTCGCAAAAGCTGACGAAAGCGCAATTCAAACGGATTGCGAAAGGGGATATGCAAACAAACGCAAGAGGCGCGGCCGGCACAGTACGTTGGCCGTTGAACTGCAATTGCTGATGTCGCTTGAATATCTGCGCCAAAAAGTTGTATCAGACATGGCAACCCTTCCCAATATCGATCTTATTCCCAAATAAAAACAAAAGCGAACGCCTCCCCGACTATAAAAACCCGGGTCGGGTTCGCATTAGTTACCAATGGCGGAGAGAGAGGGATTCGAACCCTCGGTAGCCTTTCGACTACACACGCTTTCCAGGCGTGCTCCTTCAACCACTCAGACATCTCTCCGTGGCCGCAAAAGCGGATATTCAATTGCGCCGCCGCGCGCCTTAAACGGCGGCAAATACAGTATAATGAAAAGCGGCTGATTTGTCAACAAGCCCGGTCCGTCCGCGTCATCTCTTCTGAACCGCATGTGATATTGTCTCACTAAAGCGCACGAGAATTTGTCTCACTTGAAGGGACAGGATGCGGTATAATAACACCTCATCATCACTAAGAAGGACGAGGTGAAGGCAATCAGGAGGATAA
>JAISPA010000188.1 GCA_031275255.1 Acidaminococcales bacterium
AATAGGCAACCATGTAAGGCGTGTCCTTGTTGATGACTTCGGCCATAAGGTACAGTTCTTTGAGCGGTTCGTCGTACAAAGACATGCGGCGGCTTGTACAGGAAAATATGATGATCGCCTGGATGTCCTGCTCGGCGTTTAGTTTTTCTATCATTGCCTGGCTGGTGCCGAGGATGTCTTCGCTGGCGAAAATGCCCACCTCGATATCGGTCTGCCGGCTCAGATCCAGCCGGCAGACCGCGAAGCCGTCACCGTCAAAACGGATCAATTCGTTGATGATCGGCGCATCGCCGGAACAGGCGCGCTTTTTGCGGTCGATCACCAAAGGCAGGAAAGACAGGCCCGGGGCAAGCTGGCCGTCCCTGATCAGAGCGCTTTTTTCAAAGTGCGGCAGTGCGCGCTCGCCGTTTATTTCCATCAGGACATTGCCTTGGGCTTTGGTGATCTCGCCCCCGTAAGGCTGCATATTTTCCCAGGAGAGGGCGGAGGCAAAAAACCGCGGCGCGACATTGCCGCCGATGAGGACAAAGGAAATGGCGTCGCTATAGGCGTTGCCGTTCATGATGGTCAGGCAGTCCGCGAACTTGGGCAGATCGTCCACGGCCAATGTGCCAAAAATAGGGGCGCCCGGGCACAGGCGGCAAAAAGCGTCCACATAAAAATTGCCGGGTATTTCCAAGTTGAACGGCGTAAAAAGCAGGATCAGTTCCGGTTTGGCGCCAAGGCGCCGGGCCGCATCCTTGTAAGGCGGCCCGGCGGCGGCGAAGACGCTTTCCTTGCTGGCCGCTTTGCTCGCGCCCACGGCAAAAAACACATCGTCCGAGGTCAGCACCATGAGCGTGAGCATAAGGCGCCCGGTTTCGCCGCCGGCCGATTGCGCCACGGAGGTCGCGCCGGCAATCGGGAAGGGCAGCCGGGCGCAGATGGCTTTTACCGCGCCTATCCTGACAAATTCCGGGTCGCAGACGATAATGCCCACCGTGTTTTTCATCAGGGCCGTCTGTTTTTGCAGCTGTTCCTTGAGTTCAGCTATCGCCCGCTCAACGTCGTCCAATTCATAGGTGAACATGGTTGCGGCTTTGATCATTTTAAAACGCCATCCTTCAAGTAAATAAGTTGCTTCGGTAAAACCGCCCGGGCAGCTGGCGCACATTAAGGACAGGCAATATTTCCCGGCGGTCAGTGCTTAAAACTATAAAATGCAGGCGATCAGCGCGTAACTGTGGAAACAGTTCTTCAGCTTGTCCCCGGCGATGGGGACAGGGCAGATTTCCCCGCCGGTGTAAGAGATCATGTAAGGCGTGTCTTCGCTGACGGTTTCGGCTATGAGATACAGTTCTTTAAGCGGTTCCTCCCGCAAAGACAAGCGGCGCACTATGCAGGAAAACATGAGGAGCGCCTGGATGCCCGGCTCGGCGTTTATTTTTTTAATCATGCTTTTGCTTGTGCCCAGAATATACTCGCTCGCAAAAACAACGGCCTCAAATGTGGAATGTGCGCCTAAAACCGCCCCGCAGACCGCGAAGCCGCTTTGGTCGAAATAGCTTACTTCATTTCGGATTAGCTCCTCGTTGGCGCCTTCGCGCTTTTCACGATCCATCACCAAGGGCAAAAACCGCAGCCCGGGGGCAAGCTGGCCGTCTTTGGCCAGCCCGTGCCCTTCAAAATATTTCAGGGCGCACTCGCCGTTTACCTGCATGAGCAAGTTGCCGCTGGCTTTGGTGATTTTGCCGCGGTAGCGCGCCAATTTTTCTTCGGGTATAGTGGCGGTGAAAAAACGCGGCGCGACATTGCCGCCGATGAGGACAAAGGAAACGGCGTCCCTATAGGCGCTGCCGTTCATGATGGTCAGGCAGTCCGCGAATTTAGGCAGATCGTCCATGGCAAAAGAGCCAAAAACAGGGGTATCCGGACACAGGCGGCTAAAAGCGTCCACATAGAAATTGCCGGGTATTTCCAAATCAAACGGTGTAAAAAGAAGGACCATTTCCGGTTTGGCGCCAAGGCGACTGGCCGCTTCCTTGTAAGAGCGCCCGGCGTCGTCGAAAGTATTTTCTTTCTTGTCCGCTTTGCTTACGCCCACGGCAAAAAAGACATCGTCTGAAGTCAGCACCATGAGCGTGAGCATAAGGCGGCCGGTTTCGCCGCCAGTCGATTGCGCCATGGAAGTCGCGCCGGCAATCGGGAAGGGCAGCCGGGCGCAGACGGTTTTTACCACGCCTGTTTTGACAAATTCCGGATCGCAGACGAGAATGCCCACCGTGTTTTTCATCAGCGGCATCTGCCTTTGCAGCTGTTCTTTAAGTTCGTCCAGCGACCGTTCGGCGTCGTCCAGTTCATAGGTGAACATTGTCGCGGTTTTGATCATTGTTGAAACGCATCCTTGCTTTCGCAATGTTTACCGGCGAAAAACCGATAATGTCGCAATGGGTTTTCGGACGTGGCCAAATAAATACGGCGAAACTGCGCAGGGCAAAAAATAGTCTATCTTATCTGGCCGTTTCCGTCAATTATATATTTGAAACTGGTCAACTCCGCAAGCCCCATCGGCCCGCGCGCGTGAAGTTTCTGCGTGCTGATGCCGATCTCGGCGCCAAAGCCGAATTCAAAACCGTCCGTGAAGCGCGTGGATGCGTTGACATAGACGGCCGCCGCGTCCACGCGCCTTTGAAAGAGCCTGGCGTTCGCCAGATCGCGCGTTACGATTGCCTCGGAGTGGCCGCTGCCGTAACGCCCGATGTGCGCGATCGCTTCCTCAATGCCGGCCACTACTTTTACCGACAGCCGGAG
>JAISPA010000191.1 GCA_031275255.1 Acidaminococcales bacterium
TCCGATTATCCGCTTAAATTGTTCTTCCGTTAGCTTTTGCGACTCATCATATTTGTTCATCATACCTTTTATATCGGAGCTTTTGGAAATTTCCTTAATTGTTGGAGAGGTCTATTGAAAATATCAACGCCAAAATCAAGGTGTTCAAAATCACAGCCAACAAATACAGAAACCGCCGCAACCGTTTCAAGCTCATAATGTCCTTGATTTGCGGTATTTACAACTTTGAACTATTGCATTAATTCTTGGAGAGGTCTAATATATACGAGTTAGCGCGAACGCAAAGCAAAGAACTTTTGAAGACTTTGCAAGCTGGATTTAAGTTTATAGAAAACGAGTCCTTTGATAGTACTTTTCGCGGTTTGTTTTCCGAGGTCAATCTCGACTCTGACAAGCTTGGAAAAAACTATTCCGCTCGAAATGCAATGCTGTACTCAATTATAACCGAAATTGTCGATGGGCTTTCTGGATTTTCCAATGAAACCGATCTGTTAGGGAATGCCTATGAATACTTGATAGGTCATTTTGCGGCGGGTTCAGGCAAAAAAGCCGGAGAGTTCTATACTCCCCAGCAGATTTCCAGCATCTTGTCACGCATTGTTATACTTGACAGCCAAAATCCTAGTGCAGGCAAAAAGCCATATATTACTAATTTGCTGGACTTTGCTTGTGGTTCGGCGTCCTTGTTGATCAATGTTAAAAAACATCTTGAACCAAACAGCATTAGCCAGATATATGGGCAAGAAAAGAACATAACAACTTACAACCTTGCGCGCATGAACATGCTTCTCCATGGATTCAAGGATACAGAGTTTCAAATATTTCACGGAGATTCACTGTTAAATGATTGGGATATCTTAAACGAGATGAACCCGGCAAAGAAATTGAAATGCGATGCGGTTGTCGCAAATCCTCCTTTCAGCTACCGCTGGGAACCGAACGATACACTCGCCGAAGATTTTCGCTTTAAAAGCTACGGACTTGCCCCAAAATCTGCGGCAGACTTTGCTTTTCTGCTGCATGGATTCCACTTTTTGAGCGACGAAGGCACAATGGCAATTATTTTGCCTCATGGCGTTTTGTTCCGTGGCGGCACGGAAGAAAAAATCAGAACGAAGCTACTCAAAGACGGGAATATCGACACTATTATAGGCTTGCCATCAAACCTCTTTTTTTCTACTGGCATTCCAGTTTGCATTCTTGTACTCAAGAAGTGCAAGAAACCTGATGACGTGTTATTTATTAATGCAAGTGAATACTTTGAAAAAGGAAAACGTCAAAATGTTTTGCTGCCGGAGCATATCGACAAGATTGTTGACACCTATCAGTTCCGTAAGGAAGAGGACAAGAAATATTCTCGCCGTGTTTCGATGGATGAAATTGAGAAAAACGGCTATAATCTAAATATATCAAGATATGTGAGCACAACTGCGGAAGAAGAGATTGTTGATCTTGCAGCTGTGAAAAGAAGCCTTGACGAAATCGAGGATGTTATAAAAAACGCAAAGGCTAAGCACAATCAGTTCTTGAAGGAGCTTGGCTTGCCAGAATTACCTTAAACATGCTCCCAACGTCAATCGACATATTTCCGATTCTGTTTTTTTGCAAGCAATGGCTAATGTACGCGCCTCTTTCAGCTCTGCCGCCCATTAGCCCGATGGAGGACAAAATGAAAAATTATTTGCCGATTATATTGGATATTCCTGGCAGCAAAAAACGAAAAGACGGCTGACAGACTTAGCCGCAATCGGAAAGCCCCTTAACGATTGCGGCATAAATTATAAAGAATTGGGTTTTGCGAAACGCAGGGATTTTTTCGGGAAATATCCCCAAAACGGCAAATTGTCGTTGCTATTGCCTTTGTCCTTGACGGACGATGATGTCGTAGACTTGGCGCTTGTAACCGAAAAAGCGACAGCAGGCAATTATTTGGGGCATACCATATTGCTCTTGGATTGGGCATACGGCAATGCGAGGTTGATTACAAGGCCCGACAGCGACTGGCTTGTGGCAGAGCAAATTGAAGCCGGGAAAAACAACGACGCAGAGGCGATACAGATAGAAAGATAGTCTCCGTTTGCAAAAAACACAAAAACAATGAGGAGGAACAACACATGCTCAACTTCGATCTGCACATTCCGACAAAAATTATTTTCGGGCGGAAAGCGCAGGAACAAATCGGCAAGGCATTGAAACCGTACGCCGGCAAGGTGCTTTTGCATTACGGCGGCGGCAGCATTAAAAAAAGCGGCCTGTATAGCGAAATAACCGCCGCCCTGCGCGGGAGCGGCATAGCTTTTGCGGAACTTGGCGGCGTCGTGCCCAACCCGCGCCTTGGCTTGGTACAAAAAGGCATAGAGCTTTGCCGGAAAGAACAGGTGGAACTCGTCCTGGCCGTCGGCGGGGGCAGCGTCATAGACTCCGCCAAGGCTATCGCCATGGGATTCTATTATGAAGGAAACATCTGGGATGTTTACGAAACAGGCCAGGCCATTACCGCCGCCCTGCCGGTGGCCGCGGTGCTGACCATCCCCGCGGCGGGCAGCGAGTCCAGTCCGAACACGGTCATCACCAACGAGGAAAAAGCGATTAAACGCGGTTTTGGCAGCCAGCTGCTGCGGCCTGTCCTCAGCGTCGTCAACCCCGAGCTTTTCTTTACCCTGCCGCAAGAGCAGCTGGCCAACGGCGCAGCGGACATGATGAGTCATATATTTGAGCGCTATTTCACCAACACCACCCACACGGATTTGACCGACAGCCTGTGCGAGGCCACTCTGAAAACCATTATGAAAAACGCGCTTCTGGTAAAAGCCGACCGGCAAGACTATGACGCCTGGAGCGAAATCGGCCTTGGCGCGACCTTTGCCCACAACAACATCCTGGGCGTCGGCAGGGAGCAGGATTGGGCCTGTCACGGCATGGAACACGAACTCAGCGCGATTTACGACGTGGCGCACGGCGCCGGTCTTGCCGTCCTGACCCCTAACTGGATGGAATACGTATATAAAGACAATATAGCCATATTTACGCAATTCGCCGTAAAGGTCATGGGCGTGGAAGGCGGCTATCGCCCTGCCGAAGCGCCGATATTGGCGGCTATCGCCAAACTGCGCAAATTTTACCGCGAACTGGGGCTGCCCTCTACCTTAAAGGAATTGGGCATCGACGAAAGCAAACTGGAACTTATGGCCCAAAAGGCCACCGGCGCCGCCTATGGCGCGGAAAGGCCACTGGGAAATTTCAAAAAACTCCTTTGGCAGGACGTTCTGGCCATATACAAACGCTCCGCCTGACAAATTGAAAACCGGCGGGCAACAGCCCATCGGCTTAATCCAATGCAAAGGAGACTGTCCCCATGGACGATAGCCTGAAAACACTTAACGATATGTCGCTGCCAGACCTGAAAAGAGAAATTGCCCAAGGCGCGCGGTTTGTTGTTTTCCCTTACTGCGTATCCATTGTCGTCATGACCTTCAGGCGTAGCAGCCGCCCGTATTTTCTTCGGGCAACCCAATCATCGTTGCCTGCGGCTTTAAAATATATACTTGTTTCCTTGCTTTTCGGCTGGTGGGGGATTCCCTGGGGGCCTATTTATACCGTGGGCAGTTTGTTTGCAAATTTGAGCGGCGGCAAAGACATTACAAAGGAAATAATGGAAGATATAACAGGCGCGTCCGGCGGCTGAAACACACAAAAAACCGGCGGAGGGCATGTTGCTGCCGGCCGGCTGAAGCCACGGCGTCTTTGCGGCCGTGCCGCCAGGCGAGCAAGGCCGGGCACCGACCGGCCGTGGCGCAGCCCGGCCTTTATCCGTCCTTGGCTTGCACAAGCCTTGCCTTGTGGATATGCCTGTGTTTTATGCCTTGCGGGGCGGCAAACCGGCTCGCAAAGCTTATCCATGTTTAACCGGGGAACAGTATTAGCGACAAAACATACTTTTTGGAAAGGCGGGGAGAAATTGAAAAAAGGCAAATTCATCTTAAAATTCCTGGTTGGCGTGGCCTTGCTGGCGCTGTCGGCAGGAAGTGTCCTGGCTAAGGAAGCGCCAAAAGCGGAAGCTCCGAAAGTGACGGTGGCGGGCGGCGTCATAAAAGGCCTGCGGGAAGAAAGCATAAGCGTTTACAAAGGTATCCCCTACGCGAAACCGCCTGTCGGCGAACTGCGGTTCGCCCCGCCGCAGGACGCCGAAGCGTGGGACGGCGAGCTTGACTGCACCCGTTTCGGCTTCCAGTGCTTCCAAGCCCCCCTCTTTGCGGGGCCGGAGCCCTTTTCCGAGGACTGCCTGACGCTGAACGTCTGGACACCCGCCCAACCGGGGGAGGACGCCAAGCTCCCGGTCTATGTGTTTATTCACGGCGGCGGCTTTTCCGCCGGTTCGGGGTCGTTCCCCCTGTACAACGGAACGGGCTTCGCAAAGAAAGGCATCGTAACGGTTACCATCAATTACCGGCTGGGCGTTTTGGGCTTTTTCGCCTCGCAGGAGACGCTGAAGCGGTACGGCACGACCGGCAACTGGGGGCTGCTGGACCAGATCAAAGCCCTCGAATGGGTCAGGGACAATATCGCCGCCTTCGGCGGCGACCCCGGCAAAGTAACGATCGGGGGCGAGTCGGCGGGAAGCTTCAGCGTTTCCGCCCTCGTAACGAGTCCTCTCGCGCAAGGGCTGTTTCGCGGGGCGATCATGGAAAGCGGCTCTGTTTTGTCCCTGCCGGCATTTTCGTACTACTCCAGGGCCGGCCTGAAAAAATCGATAGAGGCCTCCGGCGTCCTGGCGGACATCTTCGCGGCCGGCGACAACGCGGACGGGCTTAGGGAAATGCGCAAGGCCGATGCCGAAACGCTGACGCATCTGTCCTTTTTCACCGCCGACCAGACGGCGATCCCGTTCTTTTTGACCCCAGCATTCGACGGGCGGGTTGTCCCGGAATCCCCGCTGGCGGCGCTGGCGGCAAGCGAACTTGCCGGAGTGAATTTTTTGCTGGGCTTCAACAACGACGAAGGCAGTTTGTTTGTCCCGGACGGCACGGGTGACGGCGCTTGCAAGGCGCTGATTGCGCGGATATTCGGCGGGCGGAACATGCCTCGTGTTCTTGACCGCTTCAAGGTTGACGCGCAGAATACGTACCTTAAAAGGACGCGGCAAATCCTCACCTACGGCGTCTTCTCCGCCGGGACAAAGCGTTTCGCCGATATTGCCGCCGCCGCCGGCGGCAACGTCTACCTGTACAAATTCAACTACGTTTCCCCCGGCAACGGGCGGAGCGGATTGGGGGCGGCCCATACTGCGGAACTGCCCTTTGTTTTC
>JAISPA010000203.1 GCA_031275255.1 Acidaminococcales bacterium
CCTCGGTTACAGCCAATGGGGCGGGCGGGGACTCGCGTTGTCAGGCAAAAGCCACGAGGAGATTCTCGGGCATTATTTCCCGGGAACGCAGATCGGGAAAATATATTAGCGGCCGCGCCCTGGCCCGCCAGGGGGCTAATATTGTTAAGGGGCGGATCGCTGCGGTCCGGCGGAGAACAGGAAAAAATGTTTGTCAAAGATTTTGATTATTATTTGCCGGCGGACAGGATAGCACAAACCCCCGCCAATCCGCGCGACCACTCGCGCCTTCTAGTTCTGGGCAGGCAAACCGGCGCTTTTGAGCATCGGCGTTTTTACGACCTGACAGATTATTTGAAAAACACCGACATATTGGTATTCAACAATACCAAAGTCATACCGGCCAGGCTTTTCGGGCGAAAAAGCACCGGCGCCAGGATAGAGGTACTGCTTTTGCGCCGTTTGGCAGACGGCGAATGGGAAATTTTGGCGCGCCCGGGCAAAAAAGCCAAACCCGGCGACTTTCTGGTTTTTGGCGGCGGCGTAAGTTGCCAAATAATAGAAAAAACTGATTTCGGCGGCCGGATCGCGCGGTTTGATTATGAAGGGGATTTCGCGAAGGCGCTCGAACGCCTCGGCGAAGTGCCTTTGCCGCCTTACATTCATACGAAAATGAAAGACGCATCCTGCTATCAGACCGTATACGCGAAGGAGGAAGGCTCGGCGGCCGCGCCCACGGCCGGACTGCATTTTACCGAAGAACTGCTGGCGAAGATAAAAGCCGCGGGGATAAAATCCGCCTTTGTTACCTTGCATGTAGGGCTTGGCACCTTTCGGCCGGTCAGCGTGGAAAATGTGCGCGAACATGTGATGCACAGCGAATATTACAGCGTGGACGCGCAAACGGCGGAAGCGATCAATGCGGCCAAAAAAGCGGGCGGGCGGGTTATCGCCGTCGGCACGACCTCGGCCCGCGTATTGGAGAGCGTGGGCGCGGGTGGTCACATGCGGGCAGCCGCCGGGCAGACAGATATATTCATTTATCCAGGTTATCAATTTAAAACCGTGGACGCTCTCGTCACCAATTTTCACTTGCCGCAAAGCACGCTCATCATGCTGACAAGCGCTTTCTGCCGGCGCGAATTCATACTTTCCGCCTACCGGGAAGCTATTGGGCGCGGCTACCGGTTTTTCAGCTTTGGCGACGCGATGCTGATCATTTAGCCGTATTGTTGCAGGAAGGGGGACGGGACGCTTTTGCCGTCAGTATATATAGAAATAGTCAAAGAATGTCCGGTTACCGGCGCGCGCGCCGGTATACTGCACACGCCGCGCGGCGGTTTCCCAACACCGCTTTTTATGCCGGTGGGTACGCGGGCTGCGGTCAAGACGCTTTCGCCGGAAGAACTCAAAGAGGCGGGGGCAGAGGTCATTCTGGCCAATACGTATCATCTCTTTTTGCGGCCGGGCGAGGGGACAGTGGAAAACGCCGGCGGTCTGCACCGGTTTATGAATTGGGACAGGGGGATTTTAACCGACAGCGGCGGCTTTCAAGTTTTCAGTTTAGGCGCGCTGCGCAAAATAACCGAAGAGGGGGTGGCTTTCCGGTCGCACATCGACGGTTCGCGGCAAGCGCTAACGCCTGAGGGGGCGACAAAAATACAGGAAGCGCTGGGCGCTGATATAATAATGGCTTTTGACGAGTGTATTCCTTATCCGGCTGATTATGCCTACGCGCTTTCCTCTACCGAGCGTACCGGGCGCTGGGCGTTGCGTTGCGTGAAAGCGAAAACGCGCGGCGATCAGGCGCTTTTCGCCATAGTACAAGGCGGCGTGTATAACGACCTGCGCCGGATGAGCGCCGAATACATGGCCGCGCTGGATCTTCCGGGCTACGGCATAGGCGGCTTGAGCGTCGGCGAGCCCAAAGGCGTGATGTACGAAATGCTTGGCGCGGTTACGGGCTGCCTGCCGAAGGAAAAACCGCGCTACCTGATGGGCGTCGGTACGCCGGATTGCTTAGTGGAGGGCGTCGCGCTGGGCGTAGATATGTTTGACTGCGTTTTTCCGACCCGGGTTGCGCGCAACGGCACGGCCATGACCTATCGGGGGCGGTTGCCGCTCAGAAACGCCTGCTATGCCGAAGACTTCCTGCCGATTGAAGAAGGTTGCGGATGCTATGCCTGCCGCAGCTATTCGCGGGCCTATATCAGGCATTTGCTGAAAACCGGGGAAATTTTCGCGTTGCGCCTTTTGTCTTTGCACAATTTATATTTTATCGCGCGGTTTATGCGTGACGTCAGGTCGGCCATAATAAAAGGCGATTTTCCTAATTTCAGAAAAAATTTTTTAGAAAACTGGCAATATTGACAGGTATTTTGATATAATTGTCGAAAATAGAAAATTATTGAGCAATATGAGAGGTGGATTTATGGAAACATTTTTGCAGGATCCAACGGTTATTAACATCGGTATAATCCTGTTCATGTTCGTGATGTTCTATTTTCTGATCATCCGTCCGCAGAAGAAAGAGGAACGCAAAAGGGATACATTTCAAAACAGCCTGAAAAAAAGCGACAAAGTGGTAACGGCCGGGGGCATATTCGGCGTGATTACGGCGATGGGTGAACAGAAGATAACTTTGAGAGTAGCGGAAAAAGTAGAAATAGATTTTTCCCGTAGCTCGATCGTCCGTTTCCAGGATTCTGCCAAACAGGAATTGGCCGAAAGCGAAAGCAAAGATAAAAAATAAGTGGTTTTTGGTCATGGATGACGAAAAGAAAATTGCCAGGCAAAAGTTCGCGGCCATACGCGGCAACTATGCCCGGCCATGGCTTGAAGAAAAAAGCCGCGCGGTGTGCGCATGGCTGCTTGAATGGCCGGTATTTGCCGAAGCTGTCCATGTCATGGGCTATCTGGCTTTCGGCAATGAGGTGGTACTTGACGGGTTTTTAAGACAAGCCGTCACCCTGGGCAAAAAAGTTTATGTTCCTTATGTGCCGCCAGGCGGCCGGAAGCTCATGCGCGCCGTGGAGCTGCTTTCCTTTTCTGGACTTGTCCGGGGACGGTACGGAATAAGAACACCCGAAAATACAGATGTTTCTATAGACCCGGGACGGCTGGACCTGGTGCTGGCCCCCGGCCTTGCCTTTACCGAAGAAGGTGGCCGGCTGGGCATGGGCGCCGGGTATTATGACCGTTTTCTGGCGGACTTAAAAGAAACGGTCAAAGCGGGGATAGCCTTGACCCCGCAGATTGCACCGGAATTGCCTTTTACGGACAGAGACGTAAAAATGGATTTTTTGGTGAGCGAGCGGGGCATAGCGATTTGCCGGCAGATTTAGAAACGGAGGCGGAAAATATTGCGCTGGAATATTATGATGAGGTTTCTCGTCACCGCGCTGGTTATAATAGGCGTATTTTTTTATTATATAACCCCCTTGGCTTTGTCCATCAAGCAGGGGCTTGATTTGCAGGGCGGTACTCATGTCGTGCTTGAAGCGGTGGAAACGCCTGATGCGCCGGTAAATGACGATGCCTTAAACCGCGTGGTCAGGATAATTGAGCGGCGGGTAAACGAACTGGGGCTTACGGAACCGCTCATTCAGCGGCAGGGTTCAAGGCGGGTCATTGTTGAACTGCCCGGCATAAAAGACCCGGACGCGGCCATCGCCATGCTGGGGAAAACTGCTATGCTGGAATTTAAAGATCCTTCGGGGAAAACGGTACTGACCGGCAAAGATCTGCGGGATTCACGCGCCCAGGCTGCTCCGGGGCAGGGCGCTCAAGTATCGCTTGAATTTACGAGTGAGGGAGGGGAGACCTTTTTCAATCTTACCTCGCTTAACGTAGGGAAAACCATCGCCATACTTTTGGATGGGCAGGTACTCACCGCTCCGGTCGTCAATGAACCGATACGCGGCGGCAAGGCCGTCATCACCGGCAGCCGCACCATACAGGAAGCCGAGCAGTTGGCGATACTCCTGCGCAGCGGCGCTTTACCGGTAAAAATGGAAGTAATAGAAAACAGGACGGTCGGGCCGACCCTCGGACAGGACTCCAAAGACAAAAGCGCGGAAGCCTTTGTTATCGGAATTGCCGGCATTATCATTTTCATGCTCGCTTATTACCGCCTGTCGGGGCTGGTGGCCACGATAGCCCTGCTGCTTTATGTCCTCTTGCTGCTTTTGGCTATGAAACTGCTGCAGGCCACGCTTACCCTGCCGGGCATTGCCGGTATCATTCTCAGCGTTGGCATGGCGGTGGACGCCAATGTCCTTATTTTTGAACGCTTCAAGGAAGAACTGTACACAGGCAAAACCTTGCGTTCGGCGATTGACGCCGGGTTTAGCAGGGCCTTTGCCACGATTTTGGATTCAAACATTACAACGCTTTTTGTGGCCGGCGTACTGTTTTATATGGGTACAGGCCCTGTGCGGGGTTTTGCCGTTACTTTGGCGCTGGGCATTGTCCTGAGCATGTTTACCGCCATTACCGTAACCAAATTTATGCTCAAATCGCTCATCGGCAGCGGCGTCTTAAAAAGCGGCAGGATTTTCGGGGCATAGGAAAGGATTTACGTAATAAATGAAAACACTTCCAATAACAGAAAAAAGAAAAATATGGTTTGCCATTTCTACTGTGATTGTGCTGATCGGTCTTGTTTCGATGCTTACCCGCGGCTTTAACCTCGGGATAGATTTTACCGGCGGCAGCCTGCTGGAATTAAAATTCCAAAAAGCCGTTACCCTTGAAGAAATACGAGAAGTGTTGCGGGCGCACGGCCTGGAAAACAGCGTAATACAGCTGGCCGGACTCACCGGCCAGGCCGTTGAGAACAGCACGGTGCTTATTCGCACGGCGGCTTTGGACGATGTGGCGCGGAAAAGAGTTACCGACGACCTGGGCGCTAAAATAGGCGCTTTTGACATTCTGCGCATAGAGAACGTCGGCGCCGTGCTTGGCGGGGAAATCACCCGGCAAGCGGCTGTCGCCATAGTGCTTTCCTGGCTTTTGATGATTGCCTACATAACCTGGCGCTTTGAGTTCAAGTTTGCCGTCGCCTCAATTATCGCCCTTTTGCAGGATGTCATAGCCGTACTGACCTTTTTCTCGCTTTTTCAGATTGAGATTGACGCGACTTTTGTCGCCGCTCTGCTTACCATCATCGGCTATTCCATAAACGACACCATAGTCATTTTTGACCGGATAAGGGAAAACATGCGCACTTTCCGGCGTACCGACTCCCTGACCGCGCTGGCCGATAAAAGCATCCGGCAAACGCTGGCGCGTTCCATATATACCGTGCTGACCGTGCTTTTTGTTACAGCGGCGCTTTATTTTTTCGGCGGCGACACCACGCGGAATTTTTCTTTGGCATTGATCGTGGGGCTGGCTTTTGGCAGTTACACATCCATTTTCTGCGCCGGTTCTTTCTGGGTCGAACTGAACAGACGCAGACTTAAATCGGCTAATTGATCACGTAACTAAACCGCCGCGGGGCAAAGTTCCCGCGAAAGCCGGTTTCATATTTAACACCGGACTGATATCCGGCGGGAGTCGAGTCTTTCGCTGAATGAAGTCCCGTTCAACCGGGAGGTTTTAACATGCCTTTCATTATCATAACCATGCTGATATGTATGGTCGTAGCAGTTTTTGCCTTACAAAACGCGGTAGTTGTGCCGGTGAAATTCATATTTTTTCAGCAGGAAGCGTCTTTGGTACTGGTAATTCTCGCCTCGGCCTTTTTAGGACTTCTTGTCGGCGTGTCTTTCACCATTTATCTCATATTTAAATATTTTTGTGAAGGCCGCTAAAAAAATGAAACAATCAAAACCATTACCGACGAAAATATCCTGCTGGAAAAAAAGATAGAAGAATTGGAGAAGGCGGCGCAAAACAATCCGAGCAGCGCGCCGCCGGAAAATTTATAAAAGGTAATCATGTTTCCCGTTAAAAAGTGGATACTGCCCAACATAAACAAAAACGCCGCGAACAAACTAGCCCTGGCGGCTGATATCTCGCAAACGGCCGCCGGGATACTTTTGGCACGCGGCATTGATGACCCCGCCCAAGCGCGGGATTTTCTTTATGGCCGCAAAGAACCCTTCCATTCGCCCTGGCTGCTAAAAGACATGGAAAAGGCAGTCGCGCGCATTGTCCGGGCGATGGAGCGGGGGGAGAAAATCTGCCTTTACGGCGATTACGATGTGGACGGCGTAACGGCCGTTTCGCTTTTATATCTCTTTTTTAAGGAATTCAACTGCTTTGTCGAATATTACATACCGGACAGGCAAACGGAAGGGTATGGCCTTAACGGCAATACCTTGCGGAAAATCGCCGCCGGAGGCGCGGCGCTGGTCATAACGGTAGATTGCGGCGTAAGCGCGGTTGATGAAATAAAAAACGCCCCGCCGGCTATGGATATCATCATTACCGATCACCACACTCCGCCCGCCGAACTGCCGGCCGCCTACGCGCTTGTCAACCCCAAGCAGCCCGGCTGCGCTTATCCTTGCAAGGAGCTGGCCGGCGTGGGGGTAGCCTGCAAGCTATGCCAGGGGCTTTGGCAAAAACTAAAAAATACCGACGGCTTTTGGACAGGGCTGAT